>NZ_AFRW01000001.1 GCF_000220985.1 Nesterenkonia sp. F | reverse complement strand
GATGCGCGGCACTCCGCGCCCGCCGGTCGACGTCGCCGACTGTCTCGCCGAGGAGGGAGCCCCGGCCGCATGCGGCGCAGAAGCCGCCCAGATCGCGCCGGACGACCCGCTGGACGCGATGGACTCCCCTCCGGCGTGCACACGCTGGACATGACGGAGCACATCTGCCCCGAGATCACCGACGAGGGCATCTGCCCGGCGGTCGTCGGCGACGTGGCAGTGTGGCGCGACGACAGCCATCTCAGCACCTACTACGTCGAGTCGATGGTGCCCCTCCTGGAGCGGCGCCTCCCCGAGACGGTGCCGTCGCTCGATCCGTGAACGCCCTGCTCCGCCGCGCCGGCGCTGTGTTATAGAGTGGCCAGTCGGATCGCACGCCCATCATCGCGACCCGCCGCAGCGACCAGCCCGCGGCTCCAAGCAGTCGTCCCGGAGAGAGGACATCGTGAGCAGAAGCATCGAGACCGTCGGCGTCATCGGGCTGGGGTACATCGGCCTGCCGACGGCGGCCGTCCTCGCCGACGCCGGCGTGGAGACCATCGGCATGGACGTCTCGGCGCACACCGTGGAGGCGGTCAACGCCGGGCAGGTCCCGTTCGTCGAGCCCGGACTGCGCGAGGTCGTCGAGCGCGCCGTCTCCGCCGGGACGCTGTCGGCCTCCGCCGAGACCCCGGTCGCCGACGCCTACATCGTCGCAGTGCCGACGCCCTTCACCGAGGCCCACGCCGCGGATCTGTCCTACATCGAGGCCGCCGCCCGGGGCATCGCCCCGCATCTGACCGGCGGCGAGCTGGTCATCCTGGAGTCGACCTCGCCGCCCGGCGCCACCGAGCACATGGGGGCGACCATCCTGGCCGAGCGCCCGGACCTCGCCGCGGGCGACGTGCTGGTCGCCCACTGCCCCGAGCGCGTGCTCCCGGGCCGGATCATGGTCGAGATGGCCCAGAACGACCGGATCATCGGCGGCACCACGCCCGAGGCCGCCGCGGCCGCCCGCGACCTCTATGCCCGCTTCTGCCGCGGCGAGATGCTCCTCACCGACGCGCGGACCGCCGAGATGGCCAAGCTGGTGGAGAACAGCTTCCGCGACGTCAACATCGCCTTCGCCAACGAGCTCTCGGTCATCTGCGCGGAGATCGGGGTCGACGTCTGGGAGCTCATCGAGCTGGCGAACCACCATCCTCGGGTGAACATCCTGCAGCCCGGCCCCGGAGTCGGCGGCCACTGCATCGCGGTGGACCCGTGGTTCATCGTCGACGCCGCTCCGGAGTCGGCCCGGCTCATCCGCACCGCCCGGCAGACCAACGACGGCAAGCCGGAGTGGGTGCTGGGCCGCATCGAGCAGGCGCTGGAGCACCATGGTCCCGAGGCGACCGTGGCCCTGCTGGGACTGGCCTTCAAGCCGAACATCGACGACCTGCGCGAGTCGCCGTCGCTGCGGATCGCCGAGCGGCTCGTCGAGCGCGCCCCGGAGGCGACGATCCGGGCGGTCGAGCCGAACGTCGAGGAGCTGCCGGCCTCGCTGGCCGCGGCGGCCAACGTCACGCTGACCCCGGTCGAGGAGGCCCTGGACGCCGCCGACATCGTGGTGCTGCTCGTCGATCATCGCCAGTTCACCGAGATCCCCGCCGAGCGACTGGGCGAGGCCACCGTGATCGACACCCGCGGAGTCTGGCGCTGAGCCGCTGATCTCGCACGATGCGCCCCGGCGGGGTCCCCGAGCCCGGGGCGGCGACGGGGCGTCGCGCGGCCGGGGACGGCCGGGCTGTGCCACACTGGACGGGTGGATTCCGACGTTCTCACCCTTGTCATCATTCTGGCCGTGATCCTCGCCGCGGTGCTCGGCGTCCTGCTCGTCCGCGGCGGGAAGGTGCCCGAGGGCACCTACCCCGAGACCCGCGACGCCGACGACCGTCCCGACGGCGCGTCCGAGGACTCCTCGACGGCGGTCGCCGCGCCCGAGGACGAGGAGGCCGAGCCCCTCGCCGAACCGGAGCTCGCAGAGCCCGCCGAACCGGCGGAGCCCGCCGAGGAGACCACTCCCGCGCTGGAGACCCCCGAGCCGGTCGCCGGACGACTGGCCCGGCTGCGCGCCCGGCTGGTCAAGTCCAACAACGTCTTCGGCAAGTCGCTGCTGGCGCTGCTCTCCTCCGACGACATCGACGACGACGTCTGGGACGAGATCGAGGAGACGCTGCTCATGGCGGACCTCGGCACCGAGCCCACCACCGAGCTGCTCGACCGGCTGCGCGAGCGCGTGCGCGTCGAAGGCTCGAAGGACCCGGAGCGCGTGCGCACCATGCTGCGCGAAGAGCTCACCGCCCTGGTCGACCCCTCGATGGACCGCAGCCTGAACGTCGACGTCTCCGACCGGCCCTCGGTGGTGCTGGTCGTCGGCGTCAACGGCGTCGGCAAGACCACCACAGTGGGCAAGATGGCCCGCGTGCTGGTCGCCGAGGACAAGGACGTGGTGCTCGGCGCCGCCGACACCTTCCGCGCCGCGGCCGCCGAGCAGCTGACCACCTGGGGCTCCCGCGTGGGCGTGCCGACCGTCTCCTCCGACGTCGAGGGTGCCGACCCGGCCTCGGTCGCCTACGAGGCCGTCTCGGCGGGCATCGAGCACGAGTCCGACGTGGTGATGATCGACACCGCCGGACGTCTGCAGAACAAGGCCAACCTCATGGACGAGCTCGGCAAGGTCAAGCGCGTCGTGGAGAAGCAGTCCGAGGTCGACGAGGTCCTGCTCGTCCTCGACGCCACCACCGGGCAGAACGGCCTCAACCAGGCCAAGGTGTTCTCCGAGGTCGTCGACGTCACCGGCATCGTGCTGACCAAGCTCGACGGCACCGCCCGCGGCGGCATCGTCGTCGCGATCCAGCGCGAGCTGGGCGTGCCGGTGAAGCTCATCGGCCTCGGCGAGGGCCCCGACGACCTCGCACCCTTCGACGCCGACCAGTTCGTCGACGCGCTGCTTGAGGAGCGCTGAGCCGCCCGCCCTCGCCGCGACCGCCCCGCGCGGCCCGCTGATCTCACGCTCCCCGGCGCCCTCGTCCCACGACGGGCACCGGGGAGCGTGAGGTTTTACGCCGGGGAAACATCGAGGCGCTCCGGCCGAAACACGCCGCAGACACCATGGACTCCAAGCTCGCACCGGTGAGAGTCGCCGGTGAGACCAAGCTCCTGGAGGCACACATGGAACTCACATCTCTCGACGTCTGGGTGATCGTGGCGAGCGCGCTCGTGCTCCTCATGACGCCCGGCCTGGCATTCTTCTACGGCGGACTCTCCCAGGTGAAGTCCTCGGTGAACATGATGATGATGAGCTTCGCGGCCATCGGGCTCGTCGCCGTCGTCTGGGCGCTGTGGGGCTCCGCCGTGGCCGGCGGCGAGTCGGTCGGGGGCATCTTCGGCGATCCCAGCAGCGACATCGGGCTCTACCGGACGCTCGCCGAGGACCCGGCCGCGCTGATCGGCGTCGGCTTCGGCTCCACCTTCGCGATCCTCACCACGGCGCTGATCTCCGGCGCCGTCGCCGACCGGGCGAAGTTCTCCGCCTGGATGGTCTTCGTCCCCGTCTGGGTGACCCTGGTCTACTGCCCGCTGGCCTTCATGGTCTGGGGCGACGGCGGCCTGCTGGTCGCCGGAGGCGCCATCGGAGACAGCGTCGGCGAGGCCGTCGACTACGCCGGCGGACTGGTGGTCCACATGTGCGCCGGGCTGGCCGCGCTGGTGCTGGCCCTGATCCTGGGCAAGCGCAACAACTTCCACAAGCGCGAGACCCACCGCCCGCACAACACCCCGTTCGTGCTGCTGGGCGCCTCGATCCTCTGGTTCGGCTGGTTCGGCTTCAACGGCGGCGCGGCCTCCGAGGCCGGCGAGGCCGGCCTCATCTGGGTCAACACCCTGCTGGCCCCGGCCGCGGCGCTGGTGACCTGGCTGCTGACCGAGCGGGCCCGCGGCGGCAAGCCCACCGCACTGGGCGCGGCCTCGGGCATCGTCGCCGGCCTGGTGGCCATCACTCCGGCCTGCGCCCACGTCGATCCGGTCGGCGCGATCATCATCGGCGCGATCGCCGGCGCGGTCTGCTGCCTGGCGGTGGAGCTGAAGTACAAGCTCGGCTTCGACGACACCCTCGACGTCGTCGGCCTGCACTTCGTCGCCGGTCTCTGGGGCACGGTGGCCATCGGCCTGCTGGGCCGTTCGGAGCTGATCGACGGCGAGCGCGCCGGCATCTTCTACGGCGGAGGATTCTCGCTGATGGCCGCCCAGCTGGTCGCCGTCGTGGTCACCCTGGTCTTCACCGTGGTGATGACGCTGATCATCGCCTACGCGATCCACGGCATCATGGGCTTCCGCGTCTCCCGCGAGGTCGAGGAGGCCGGCATCGACGCCTCCGAGCACGAGGAGAGCGCCTACATCTTCGGCGAGGTCGACACCGCCGGCCAGGACTCTCCGGAGCGCGCGACCGCGCGATGACGCCGACTCGGTGAACTGCGTCCCCGCCGCGCGGGGAGGCTGACGGGGCCGGGAGACGAGCAGCACGCTCGACTCCGGCCCCGTCTGTGCGTCGAGTGGCGGCTCCCAGCGGCATCTTCCCCGGCGCCACGGCGTGTCGCCAGGCAGATGCTGCAGGGAGCCGCCACTCGATGCCCCCTGCCGATGTCCCATGCCGATTCCCGAACCCGGCGCCCGAATCCTCTTCCGCGTCCCCGCGCCTCAGCCGCCGGGCGGGGTGCGCCGCAGCGTCTCCGGAGCGGCCGACCAGGCCCCGGCGCCGATCAGCATCACCACGCCGGTCAGTCCGAAGGCCCAGCCGTAGCCGAGGTGGTCGACGATGAGTCCGCCCAGCAGCGGGCCGGTGATCGCCCCGAGATCCTGGGTCATCTGGAAGGTGGAGACCACCGGCCCCCCGTTGCGCCCCTCACCGACCACGTCGGCGATGGCGGCCTGCTGGGAAGGATTGACCAGCCCGGTGCCGGCCCCGGCCACCAGGCTCAGCAGGATCAGCACCCAGGGCTCCGGAGCGATGCCGTAGAGGCCGGTCATCACGCCGGCGACGAGCATCCCCACGATGATCGGCGGACGTCGGCCCCATCGGTCGCTGCGCTTGGAGAAGAACAGCACCGAGGCGACGTTGCCGCCGGCGAAGACCGCCAGCACGACGCCGGCCAGCTGGGAGGAGTCGACCAGCCAGCCCGCTCCGGCGAAGGCCGAGGCGGCGAAGAGCGGCACCATCGAATTGCGCATCCCGAACGTGGCCCAGCCGTTGGCGAAGCCGGCGGTGAGCACCGCCCGGTAGCTGGTGTTCCGCCAGGCCTCGGACAGCGTCGCCTTCTCCCGGGTGTCGGCGCGGCCGCGGTCCTCGAGGCGTGAGCGCCGGAGCATGAAGAACACGATCATCGCCGCGACCACCAGGGCGGCGCCGTAGACCAGGAACGGCACATGGGGCCCGAAGACCAGCAGGCCGGAGCCGACCAGCGGGCCGACGACGTTGCCGATGAGGAAGGCCGAGGCATAGGCGCCGGAGACGCGGCCGCGGATCTGCGGCGGCGACTTGCGCGCCAGATAGGTCATCGCCGAGACGGTGAAGAAGGTCGAGCCGATGCCGCCGACCGCGCGGAAGAGCAGCAGCGTCTCATAGGTCGGTGCGTAGGCAGTGGCCAGCATCGAGGCCGCGACGATCAGCAGCCCGACCACGTAGACCGGAGTCTCGCCCAGCTTCTGGGTCAGCCGCCCGGAGACCGGGGCGAAGGTCAGGCGGAACAGTCCGAAGGCCGAGACGACCGCCGAGACGGCCATCGCCGAGACGCCGAAGCGCGAGGCGTACTGCGGCAGGATCGGGGCGACGATGCCGAAGCCGATGGCGACCACGAAGGCCGCGAGGATCAGCACCTTCAGCTCCGACGGGATGGGGATGCGGGCCTGCTCCCCGACGGTCGTCGCGTCGGGGCTCGTGTCGGGGCTCGTGTCCGGGGACCCGTCGGGGCCGCCGTCCGGGCTCTCCTCCGGCTCCTCGCCGGGTCTGCTGCGCAGTCCGCCGCCGGACATCGACACGCTCCTGGGGTCTCGGGGGATCAGCTCTCACGCCGCCGTCGCGACGGCGGACACCTGGTGGACAACGGCGCGACGCGCCGCGGTGTTCCCGGCATGCCGCCGCCTCCGGCGGACGCCGACGTTCACCGCCCGGCCACGGCCTGCGCGGAGTCGGGGGCCTCCACCGGCGCGCCAGCAGGCTCGCCGACGTCGTCCCCGGCCTCGCGGCGCCCGGGGTCCAGCCGCTGCGAGATCACCCGGGTCGAGCCGTCCTGGCGCATCGAGACGCCGTAGAGCGCGTCGGCGACCTCCATGGTGCGCTTCTGGTGGGTGATGACGATCAGCTGCGAGGACTCGCGCAGCTCCTCGAAGATCACCAGCAGCCGCGAGAGGTTGGTGTCGTCCAGCGCGGCCTCGACCTCGTCCATGACGTAGAACGGGCTCGGCCGGGCTTTGAAGATCGCCACCAGCAGCGCGACCGCCGTCAGCGAGCGCTCTCCGCCGGAGAGCAGCGAGAGCCGGCGGATCCGTTTGCCCGGCGGCCGCGCGTGGACCTCGATGCCGGTGTTGAGCATGTCCTCGGGATGAGTCAGCTCCAGCTTCCCCTCGCCGCCGGGGAACAGCCGGGCGAAGACCCGCTCGAACTGCTCGGCGGTGTCTCGCCAGGCCTCGGTGAAGACTCGCTCCACGGTCTGGTCGACCTCGGCGATGATGTCCATCAGATCCTGCCGGGACTTCTGCAGGTCCTCCAGCTGCGACTGCAGGTAGCTGTGCCGCTCCTCCAGGGCCGCATGCTCCTCCAGGGCCAGCGGGTTGACCTTCCCCAGGGCCTTCAGATCCTTCCGGGCGCGGGCCAGGCGGGCCTCCTGCTCGGCGCGGTCGTAGGGGCGGCCGGCGGGCTCGGCGTCCTCTTCCTCCGCGTCTCCCCCTCCGGCGTCTGCCCCTCCGGTGTCTGCCCCGCCGGAGTCTGCCTCGGCCGCGTCGGGGTCAGGCACCGGCTGGTCCGGGCCGTAGTTCTCGATGAGGTACTCCGGGGTGAGGCTGAGCTCCTCATGTCCGCGCTGCTCGGCGGCCTCGAGGCGGTGCCGCAGCTCGGTGCGGGTCAGCTCGGCCTGGTGCAGCCGGGCGGTGACCTCGTCGAGCTCCTCGGCCTCGCGGGACCGGACGGCGCGACGCTCCTCGATGCGCCCGCTCAGCTCGCGGTGTCGGCTCCAGGCCGTCTCCTGGGCGCGCTGGGCCGAGGCGAGCACCGTGTCGAGCCGTTCGACGGCGGCCTCGGCCTCGGTCTGGATCTGCTCCGCCTCGCCGGCGCGCCGGCTGCGCCGCTCGGCGACGCGCCGCGCCTCCTCGCGCCGGGACTCCTCGGCGGCGGCGCTGCGGCGCAGCGAGGCCGCACGCTCCTGCAGCTGGGAGTGCTGCTCCTCGGCCGCGCGCAGCGCCAGGCGGGCGTCGACCTCCTCGCGCCGTCGGGCCGAGGCCTCCTCGGACAGTCGGTCCCGCTCGGCGGTGGAGGGCTCCTCGTCGACGTCGTCGGACTCGGCGGCCTGCAGCCGCGCCTGCGCCTCGTCGAGCTGCTCCTGGGCCTCGGCCCGCACGGCGGCGGCCGCCTCGATCTCGGCGCCGGTCTGGGCGATCCGCTCCTCGGCCCGGGAGAGCTCGGCGGAGAGCCGGCCGAGCTGCTCGGTGGTGGCGGTCAGCCGCGCGTCGTTGGCGTGCAGAGCCTCCAGCGCCTCATCCACGCGGGTCGCAGCCGCGGTGACCTGCGGCTCGCGCTCCTCGACAGCGGCGACGACTGCGGCGAGCTCCTCCTCGGCTCCCTGCAGCGTCTCGGTGAGCTCGTTGATCTGAGTGGTGATCGCCAGGTCGGAGTTCTCCAGCGCAGTGCCGCCGACCCGTTCGCCGGCGCGGAGGATCACCCCGGAGGAGGTGACCACGGCGGTGACGCCGTCGAGCGCGAGCAGCTCGGCGGGGTCGACGCGACCCTCGGGCCCGTCCCCCGCTGCGCTGTCCTTCGCGCCGTCGTCGGAGCCGTCGCCGTCGTCGACCAGCACCACGCCGGCCAGCAGCCGGTGCAGCGGCGCGGCCAGCTCGGCGTCGACGGTGACGGCCTCCAGCGCACGCAGTGATCCGGTCGGCAGGCTGACCTCCGCGGCCGGATCCCACCCTGCCGCGGCTCCCCCGGCACCCCCGGAGTCGGCGAGCGGGTGGACCAGGTGGGCGCGGCCGGCGTCCTGCTCGGCCAGCCAGCTCAGCGCAGCCTCGGCCGTCGGAGCGTCCTCCGCGACCAGGGCGGTGTCCAACGTCCCCAGACAGGTCGCCACGGCCTTCTCCCAGCCGCCGACGACGGCGAGCCGGTCGGCCAGCGGACCCAGCAGCCCCTCCGGGCGCCGGTCCTGCAGCGCGGCGGCGCCGTCGCGCGGCGTGCGGGCGGCCGACAGACCGGACAGCCGGGCGCGATACTCGCTGACCGAGGACTCCAGCCGCCGACGTCGCTCGAGCAGCTGCTCGTGCTGGCCGCGCAGCCGCTCGTAGTCGGCGTGGGCGCTCTCGTAGGCGGCGTCGAGGTCCTCCTCGCCGGTCTCGACCTCGGCGACCTGCTGCTCCAGGGTGGTGAACTCCGCCCGGGCGCGCTCCTGGTCGGTCTGCGCGGTCTCACGCTGCTCCTCGGCGCGGCGGCGACGAGCGTCGGCGGCGTCGATGCGTCCCTGGGCGGTGTCGACCCGGCCGCGCAGCGTCGCCAGACCCGCCCGCCGGTCGGCGACGGCGCGCAGCTGCTCGGTGAGCCGGTTCTCCTCCTCGCGCAGCGCCTGTTCGGCGGCCTCCCGCCGATCGCCGGTCTCGCGCAGCGTCTGGCCGGTGCCCTCCACGGCCGCCTTCTGCTCCTCGGCGTCGGCGCCGACCTGCTGCGCCTGGGCGCGCAGCTGCTCCGGGTCTCTGCCGGACGTGTCGACCACGGCCGACGCGTGCAGGCTGCGCGCACGCTCGGCGGCGACCGAGGCCACCGAGCGCAGCCGCTCCTGGGCCTGGGCCAGCCGGTGGTGGCCGGCGACCAGCTGCTCGGCGCGGCGCCGCTGGCCGCGGGCCTGCTCGTCGAGCCGGGAGATCTCGGCATCCTGCGCGGCCAGCGAGGCGCGCAGCTCCTCCGCCCGGGCGGTGTCGGCCTCCTCGCCCTGCCCGGACTCGTGCAGCGCCGTCGCCGCCTGGACCAGGTCGTCGGCGATCAGTCGGGACAGCGCATCGCGGACGTCGTGCTGGATGCGCTGGGCCCGGCGGGCGACTGTGGCCTGCCGTCCCAGCGGAGCCAGCTGGCGCGAGATCTCCGAGATCAGGTCCTGCAGCCGCTCGAGGTTGCCCTCCATGGAGTCGAGCTTGCGGACGGTGCGCTCCCGCCGACGACGGTGCTTGAGCACCCCGGCGGCCTCCTCGATGAAGCCGCGGCGCTGCTCGGGGGTCGCATGCAGGATCTGGTCCAGCTGGCCCTGGCCGACGATGACGTGCATCTCGCGGCCGAGGCCGGAGTCGGAGAGCAGCTCCTGGATGTCCAGCAGCCGACACTTCTGTCCGTTGATCGTGTATTCGCTGCCGCCGGTGCGGAACATCGTCCGCGAGATGGTGACCTCGGTGTACTCGATCGGCAGCACGCCGTCGGTGTTGTCGATGGTCAGCGAGACCTGGGCGCGGCCCAGCGGCTGGCGCTCGGCGGTGCCGGCGAAGATCACGTCCTCCATGGACCCGCCGCGCAGCGACTTCGCGCCCTGTTCGCCCATCACCCAGGCCAGCGCGTCGACCACGTTGGACTTGCCCGAGCCGTTGGGCCCGACCACGGCGGTCACGCCGGGCTCGAACTCGAAGGTGGTCGCCGAGGCGAAGGACTTGAAGCCACGGATCGTCAGCGTCTTCAGGTGCACGCTCGGCGCGCCTCCCTCCTCGGGGTCGTGGGCGGGGTCGTGGGCGGGATCCTCCCGGCGGTCAGGAGTGCGGAGCGAAGTCGGGCAGCCGTTCCCCGAGGCCGAAGAGCTTCTCGATCGCCGCGACGGTGCGCGCCGCGGCGTCGCCGTCGCCGTAGGGGTTCACCGCGTTGGCCATGGAGGCGTAGGCGGCCGGATCCTCGAAGAGCGCCGAGACCTCGGAGACCACACGGTCCTCGCCGGTGCCGATCAGCCGCACCGTGCCGGCGTCGACGGCTTCGGGGCGCTCGGTGTTCTCGCGCATCACCAGCACCGGCTTGCCCAGGCTCGGCGCCTCCTCCTGCACGCCGCCGGAGTCGGTGAGGACCACGGTGGCCAGGTTCATCAGTCGGGTGAACTCGCCGTAGGGCAGCGGCTCGGTGACGATGACGTTCTCATGTCCGGCCAGTGCGGGCAGGATCGCCTCGCGGACCACCGGGTTGCGGTGCGCCGGCAGCACGATCAGCTTCTCGGGGTGGCGCTCGGACAGCCGGGCGAGCGCCCGACCGACGCCCTCCATGGCCGCGCCCTGGTTCTCCCGGCGGTGGGTGGTCACCAGCAGCACGTCGCGGCCGGAGGCGGCCGCCTCCTCCAGCTGGGCGTCGGAGAAGGGCACCTGCTGCGCGGCGACCTCCAGCAGCGCGTCGATCACTGTATTTCCGGTGACCACGATGTCCTCGCCGGTGATCGCCTCGCGCTCCAGGTTCGCCCGCGACTGGGCCGTCGGTGCCAGGTGCAGCGCGGCGATCTGGGAGGTCATCCGACGGTTGGCCTCCTCCGGGAACGGGGAGGTCAGGTCGAAGGAGCGCAGCCCGGCCTCCGCGTGGATCACCGGGATGCCGCGGTAGAAGGCCGCCAGCGCACCGGCGGTGGTGGTCGTCGTGTCCCCCTGCACCACCACGGCGTCGGGCGTCTGCGCGTCGAAGAGCTCGTCGAGGCCGTCGACCGTGCGGGTGAGCACGCCGTTGAGCGTCTGGCGCGGCCGGATGATGTTCAGGTCATGGTCCGGGACGATGCCGAAGAGCTCGTTGACCTGATCGAGCATCTCGCGATGCTGGCCGGTCACCGTGACCTGACAGTCGAAGTGGTCGCTGGCGTCGAGCGCCTGGACGATCGGCGCCATCTTGATCGCCTCGGGCCGCGTGCCGTAGATGGGCATGATCCGTTTCACGGGCCCCATCCTACTCATCGGCGCTCTCCCGCCGGGGGCGACGCCCCGGAGCGCCCCGGCACGGTGCCTGGAGTCACGCGGTCGAACGCGACTCGCCGGGATCCGCCGAACACCCGGTGCGACGGGTCCTCGAGCGACGGCCCCTTGGTAGACTCGGGCGAGTCCGCTCCGCCGAGGAGGGACGGCGACGCCACGCGCCGCCCCCGCTCTGAAAGGTGCCCATGCGTAGGACCCTCCGCCTCGTCGCGAGCCGTCCCGTCGATGTCGACCGGCCGCTGCCGGGGAAGGAATGCTGACCGTGCCCCGCATGCGCCACACCGATCGAGCCTCGCGACAGACAGCATCCGAACCGACGACGCCGTCGGCCGATGTGCACGAGCCCGTGCGGGCGTTCCTGGCCGAGCACGGCGGGGGGACCCCGAACGACTACAGCGAGAGCCGGGGCCAGTCCACCACGAAGCTCCTCACTGCGGCCGCACGGCGCCGGAAGCTGGGCGTCAGCAAAGTCCATCGCAACCACCACGTCATCACCGGCGGCGGACGGGTCGTCGGGGGCTTCGTCGGTCACCTGACGAGCCTGGCCAGCGACGAGGCCGACCGCGCCGCCCTCTCCATCCCCCGGGTGCGCGGCCTGCTGGACCGGGCCGGGATCCCGATCCCGGAGGGACGCTCATTCGCTCCGGAGGAGCGCGACGCCGGTGCCGCCTGGTTCTCCGAACTCGGTGCCCTGACAGTGGTCAAGCCGGCCTTCTCGCAGGCCGGCGCGGGCATCAGCCGGAACGTCGGCGACGCCGCGGCGTTCGACGCCGCTTGGAAGGCGGCCGTCGCTCATCGCGGCGAGGTCGTCGGCGCCGATCCCGCCGTAGTCGTCGAGCGGCAGCACTCGGGCGTCGATCTGCGCGTGTTCGTCGTCGGCGAGGAGCTCGTCGCCGCCACGGCCCGGGTCCCGCTCTACCGCCTCGGCGACGGACGCCGCACGGTGCGCGAACTCGTCTCCGAAGCCGCACAGCACCGAGACGCCCACCCCCGGCTCGGTGAGCACCCTCACGACGCGCTCGCCCACGCGCAGCAAACCGGGCTATCTTTGGACGAAGTCTCTGAGCACAACCGCCCCTACCTGCTCGGCCAGGACGTTGCCGCTCCCGCCGGCGGCGTCACCGTGGACGTCACCGGAGTGCTCGGCAACGCGCTGCAGACCCTGGCAGTGGACGCGGTCTGGGCCGTTCCGGGATGCAAGGCCGCCAGCGTAGACATCCTCGCGCAAGGTATCGACGATGCCGACGACGCGGTCGTCCTCGACGTCGACACCCGTGCCGGAATCTCTGTGCACCACTTTCCGTGGGTCGGGCGACGTCGACACGTCGCCGAGGCAATCATTCGGCAGATGGTCTCCGTGTCCCGGGCGTGATCATTCCTGCCTAGACCGCCGCACACCGCGACGATGGGCATTCTCCCCACGTCCCGCACGTTCGACTCAGGAACCGGGGATCCCCAGCGTGCAGATTCCGACCGTCAAGCCCCCGAGCTAGACCTGTCGAGGACCCGGCCGAACCGTATCTCTGGATATGATCATCTGCCGCGAGCCCCGATCAAGATTCTGAGCCTCATCGGTGGAGACCGGTCACCGCCGCAGCGACACCCTCGCTGCGGCAGACCATCGCGACATCAGGTCCTACCCTTGAACGGCAAGGGAGCGGGCATTGTCGCTATACCGCCGCGAATACCGCCTATCGCCATAAGTCTAGGGCAGACGGGTCCGAGTTGATCACAGATATGCCGCCCTGTCAGCCTCCCAATCTGAGAGATACTCCGAGAACAAGTTCTCATTATCCTCGCGGATGCGGTCACGAATTTCATCGCGCTGTTCATCAGAAATCAAAACAGCTCGAGGGTGCGTGGCTGTCGAGTACTTCTGCTGAAGGAACTTTCGAAGAGTGTTCCGCCCATCCTTATCGAGAAGAGGGTTGATCACGCTGGCAATATCGAAAGCGTCCTGGGAGTAGCTCCTGTTAGCGCTTCGTCCCTCACTTTCATCCTGAGCAATCTCCAGGTCAGAAACATCAGATATTCCGAGCTCCGAAAGAAACGTTTGATAAAAGCTCGTTGCGCCGACCCGCTTGATAGATTCGTAGGGTACCGCCACGACATTCTCTCGCCCTATAACGCTGGCGATGTCATCGAGAACCCTTTTCCAAGAGAGATCGAATCCCATATACTTCGAAATGAAACCTTCAAGCCGTCGATCGTGTCCAAGGTGGACATGCTGCATAAACATGGATTCGATATAATCGACCTGGTTCCGAACATAAAGGATGACTTTGATATCATTGCCACCCACGATTTCGCACACATACTCCAGGCAGTCCCGAATATGCTGGTAGAATCGGGGATGGTTGAACGTCTCGAAGAAATCTTCAGTCGTCATCAGAACATTGTCAGACTTCCCTTCCAACAAACTAAGAAAAGACTCGCGATCTCTCTCGAGGTTGTTGGGTTTCCCGCCGTGCTGAATCGTGTCTCGAATCGATTCATGAAATTCGCTCTTCAGGATCGCCCGACGATGGACTCGGGTCAGGCCTCTCTCACGAAGAGTCTTCCCATCACGCCGGAGAGTAGTCTGCAACAGCGACGATGCCGTCTTGTGAGCACCTATATGGAGCGTGAGCGAACGGTGCACTGAGTTCCGCGAGTGTTGTTCAGAGGCGGGGTTCTGGGTCTGCTCATGCACGCTCACAGGACTGGTATCTCCTTGACTCTCGTCACCATTCTCCTGGGAGAAGTCTGACCCTCTCCCATCACGCCCCGCAAGTCCTAGCCCGCGGGCAAATCTCTCCATCATACTGGTCCCCTACTTCAGTAGTCCCACGCGAATCGTCCACAAAGCTCAGTCGGGACCGCACTCCGTCGCTTCCCTGCCCTCGACTTCCAGACGGCACGGCATGTGTGAACCAGCATACTCACGACCGGTACACCGAAGCAGTTCGGTTCTTAGCCTCCCTATATACCTCGGCATAGGACTCTCCAGTGGAGCTGATGTCACGCCCCTCGAGATTCGGGCGTTCGGACCGACTGGACTTGCGCAAGGCACCCACAGCCTCATCGACCGACTCGGCGGTGATCGGGCCGCTGTGTCGCATGACCCACCCCGCCCCGACGTCCTCGGCGAGTTGACGCGCCGCAGGCCCGTCAGGCATCAGAACCGGCCGGTCCATCGAAAGCACGGTGAAGAGCAGCCCCATGTCGTTGAGCGATTCGACCTCCGGGAGGATGACGAGCTCGGCGCCGTCGATCTCCCGAATCAGCTCCGCGTCCGAGAGCATCTCCGTGCGTGAGGAGACAGCCTCGCGATTCCGCCGGACAGCCCGAGACAATGTCGACGCGATGGTCGGATCCTCTTCGCCGACGACCCGGAGTGAGAGTCCTGGCGTGTCGGTGACGGAGAAGGTCTTGAGAGGCCCTTCGGCCGAACGTCCGACTCCGGCTCGAGCTATGCACAGCAACCGCCCCGGAACCTTCTCCCCCCGTGGATAACCCAGGAAGCGCTCCCGATGATGCGCATGCGGGATGAACGTCGTCCGCTGCGGATCAGGTGTCGGCGTCGCACGGTCCAACACGACGAACCTGTCGGTCGCTTGGTCGAGGAGGGCCGCAGCGGCATCCTGCCTCTCAGGGGAACCGATGACTGTCCGGATCAGGGCGATGCCTCGGCTCCGGACGTCCTCGACGATCTCCGTCGCGGCGGCGAATCGCTCCTCTGACGTCCGACGTCGCCCCCCGAGGAAGCCGGCCACGTCGTAGAAGTGGACGACGTCGACCTCACGGGGCCGATACGACCCCATGAAGAACGAGAACTCGTCCTCCGAGATGCCGTCGCCGACGATCTGATCGACGTAGGCAGTCATCGGCGCGGGAGGTCGATGGCCGATAGACACACGTAGTGGGGCCGGATCACCGGCGAGTGCATTCACATGAGTCACCAGCGCATCATATTAGAGTAGTGATGATGAGTGAAAACTTCCTGCAGGACGTATACATCCCACTGGGCGGCCAGGACGACAATCTCGGCGATTCCGCGCTGCGCGCCGCCTACTTCCGGGCAGCACAGGGGGCCGGACGCCGCTTCCACGTACAGCTTGGTGAACGCAGAACGACCGACTACCTCTCCGGGCTTCCGCTGCGGCCCGAGGATCTTCTGTATCGAACCGACGATTCCTGGATCAAGGCCAGCAAGAACACCTCACGGGCAGTACTGCTGTACTACGCCGGCGAGGTCACGCCGCGAGGCGGGATATACCCCCACCGGCATACCGCCATTCAGCTCCAGAAGGTTCTCGAGAACGGAGGCACGCTGATCGTCGCCGGCACGGGGCTCAAGGACCCCTCCGCCGTCGATGAGTCAACGTTCCACCCGATCCTGCGGGAGGCGTCAGTCGTGTCGTGGCGCGATCGCCCGTCGCGAGACGCCGCGGGCTTCGGCGGCGTCGCCCCGGACTGGGCGTACTCGCTAGGTACCGAGACAACCGACTGGACATCTCCGGAGTCTCGACGGCTGTTGGCCGTCTCGCTCCGCTACGACCGTCCCTGGCCGGATGAGGAGTGGCTCCAGGCCGTCCGTGATCTCGCCGCAGCCACCTCCACGCGCATCGTGACACTCGCTCAGGTCGCCCGCGATGCGCCTCGATCGGCACTGCTGGCCGAGAGTCTCGGGGGCGAGTATCTCGTGCCGCACAGCATGAGCCACGCTGATCTGGATGCGCATGCCCGCGACGTCTACGGGCGATCTCTGGCGGTCATCAGCGATCGGGCCCACGGCCTGATCATCGGCGCCACCGAGGGCGCCTGCCCGATCGGCTCGGCAGCCGACCCGCAGAAGATCGAACGACTGCTCGCGGCGGCCGGCCTCGGTGAACTCGTCGGACGCTACGATCAGCTCGCCGAATTCGGGGAGCGCCTCGAGTCTCAGCTCCCCACAGTAGCTCCGGCGATCGACGGGGCGCGCGCCGAGCTGGCCGACCTCGCGCTCCGCATCGATGTGGCTATGAAAGCCAGTCTGTAGCCCGCCCGCCGACCCATCTCCCCTCAATGTGCCGGACGTACCCGGCCGCGCAGAGCAGATAAGATGTCCGGAGCCTGACGCCGACCGCCCGGTCGCAGCGCATCTGCCGTCCTGCCCCCGACACTCACCGCACCGACGATGGAGCCCTCTTCTATGCACACTCCCTCACCTCTGGTATCGATCGTGATGCCGGTGTTCGACGACGAAGACTGGATCGCCGAGGCCTTGGAAAGCTGCCTGGCACAGACGCTGGACGAGATCGAGATCATCTGTGTCGACGATGCCTCCACGGACAGTACACCGGCGATCATCGAGCGGTACCAGCAGGACGACTCGCGTATCCGGCTCATCCGCCAGCCGGAGAACCGGTCTGCCTTCCAGGCCCGCAGAGAAGGTGTCCTGGCAGCGTCGGCGCCATACACGCTTTTCCTCGACGGCGACGATGAGCTCGATCCCCGCGCGGCGGTGAAGGCCGTCGCGAAGGCCCAAGCGACGGGAGCCGATCTCGTGGGCTTCGGCGTCGCCGTGCTCGGCCCGGACGGTCGGTCGGTCGGCGGCTACCAGAAGAGGTTGCAGCCCACCCATTCCGCCCTCGAGGGAACCGACATCCTGCGCACATTCTTCCCCGTGGGGAAGCGGGCCCAGGGCCAGCTCTGGCGCTTCCTCTTCAGCTCCCAGCTGCTGCGCGACGCGTATGACCTGTTCCCTGAGGACCTCGTACTGCCGCGAGTCAACGATCTGCCGATCACGTTCGTCGTCGCGGCCTCCGCGCAGCACTACGTGTCGATTCCCGATCACCTGTACCGCTACTACTTCCGCCGCGGCGGCAGCGGGCACCGCGTCGAGCGCCTCGAGCAGTTCGAGTTCTACGCCAGCAGCATCGACTCCGTGGAGAGTATGGCTCCGGCCGTCCGCGCTCTCGCCCGCCGGATCCCCGACCCGGAGCCGGTTCTCGACGGGTACGAGACCGCTCGCCGTTCGATGATCGGCAATGTCCTGGACTACCTCATCAAGAGCTCGAACACGGACCTGCACACCGCCTGCTTGCAGCACCTGCACGACCGTGTGCCGGCCACCGACGTAGTGTTGGCCGCGGCCGAATATGCCCCGGATGCCCTGATCCTGCTCTGCCAGCACGGTGCTCGCGTAGAGCTCGAGGACCGACCGGTCAGGAACGTGCTCCTGACGACGAAGGCTCTGACCACCGGAGGCGTCTCGCAAGTCCTCCTCGCCCAGGCGCACCACCTCTCCGAAGCCGGTTACAAGGTGACGATCGCCGCCCGTCGACCGAACAGCATCCTCGACGGGGTACCCGATGGTGTGGACTTCGTGGAAGTGACCGGCAGCATGCCCGAGCGCCTGCAGCAGTGGGCCGACATCTGCCGGGACCACGAGATCGACGTCATCATCGATCATCAAGTCCTCTACAGCAGGAACTGGGCGACCTATGCTCTTATGGCCCGCGGGCTCGGGGTGCCCACCATCGGCTGGATCCACAATTTCGCGATGCGACCGGTGTACAATCTGAAGGACCTGCTGTCGTTCATCGGACGTCGAGCCGACTCCCTGGCGATGCTCGTCACCCTGTCTGCGCTGGACACAGCCTTCTGGAAGCTCCGCGGTGTCTCCCACACTGCGTGGCTCCCCAACCCCCCGTCGTCCCTGCTACGCGAGACGGCGACGACGAACACGCCCAAGGCAGCTCCCCAGGACACGCTGCAGCTCGTCTGGTGGGGACGCCTCGAGGAGCACACCAAGCAGGTCTCCCATCTCATTGATGTCGCCGCCGAGCTCCGCAAGCTCGACGTCGACTTCAAGCTGTCGGTCATCGGACCTGACTGGGAGGACATGACGGCGGATCGTCTGGCCGCCATGGCCGCACGGCGCAAGGTCAGCAAGCAGGTCGACGTCGTCGGCCCCCTGCACGGCCAAGAGCTTCTCGACGCGATCGACGCGGCGCACGTCTTCGTCAGCACCAGCATCATCGAGGGCTACCAGCTGACCTTGGCCGAGGCTCAGGCTCGCGGACTTCCGGCGGCCATGTACGAGTTGCCGTGGCTGACGATCGTCCAGGACAACGAGGGCGTCGTCACCGCACCCCAGGGGGACGCCGAGACCCTCGCCCGTCGCATCGCCGAGATCAGCGAGGCCCCGGATCGCTACGCCGACCTGTCACAGGCCTCGCTCGACGCATCACGTCGTGCCCTCTCCCCCGACTTCTCGAAGCTCTACCAGCAGCTGATCACCGGAACGTTGCCGGAGGAGTTCTCGCCCGAGCCCACGATGGAGGACGCCCAGGAGATCCTGGAGTGGATGATCTTCTTCACGGAGCAGCATGCCGGCATGCGCGAGAAACTCGCCAAGGCCACCACGTCGAAGAAGTCCGCTACGAAGAACAAGCCCGCCGCAAAGAAGAAGCGCACCTCAAAGAACAAGAGCACCACGAAGAACAAGCGCACTACGAATATGCGTCCTGAGGCTCCCGCGAATTGGGCCAGCGGGAGCACCGGGAACAACCAGCCTCACGAGTCTGACCTCGTACTGCGCCTGCGGCCGGTCGCGCGCCGCGTCTATCGGCACGCGCCGTTCATGCGACCGGTGGGTCACCAGGTCAAGCGTGCCGGGGGCCGGGTGAAGCGCCGACTCAACCTCGATCTCTGAGCGGTGTAGCTCCGAACCGCTCGAGCCGCCGCACATAGGCGGCGCGGTCGCGCTCACGCTGCAGGAAGGCCGCTCCGCGGCGACGCTGGGCCTCGCGCTCGGCGTCGTCGCTCAGCCGTCGCAGCTCCTGGCCCACCTGCCCCGGCTCGCAGCAGATGA
>NZ_AFRW01000002.1 GCF_000220985.1 Nesterenkonia sp. F | reverse complement strand
GCGGCCAGCAGCTCCAGCATCTCCGCGGCGATGCCACGGCGTCGGTGGTCGTCGGCGACCTCGGCGTAGAAGGAGAGCCGGTCAGGGTGCAGCGAGGAACGCAGGATGGTCGCCGCGGCCACCGGGACCCCGTGGTCCTCGGCGACGATGCAGCGGGCCCATGGGTCGTCGGAGGACGGCCGCAGCAGCGCCCGGTCCTGGTGCTGCAGGGCGTTCTCCGGGTCGCCCCAGACCTCCAGCAGGGCGAGGTCGTCGCCCTCGGCCCACGGCCGGACGGTCAGGCCCGACTCCAGGGTGAGGCGGTCCGCGCCGTCGTCGTGCTCCGACGGGACGGAGTCCTCGGGCATGGTGCTCATCGCGTGTCCTTCGTCAGGGAGGCGGCTTCAGGTCAGCCACGCGATTCTAGTCCTGTCCACCAGGCGGGGCAATGCGGGGCGAGGCGGGGCGAGGCGGGGCGGGGCGAGCCAGCCGACGCCCGTCCTGTCACGTCCGGCCCCTGATGTCATGTCCGGGCCGGGACGTGAGATCAGGGTGCGGACGTGACACGCGGCGTCGGAAGCGGATGACGGCGGCGGACGACGGCGCCTTGTGCTCCGCCGCCGGACCGTCGACGTCGGACTCAGCCCAGCAGCTTCGCGGCCAGGTAGCCCTCGATCTGGTCCAGCCCGACCCGCTCCTGGGTCATCTCGTCGCGGTCGCGGACGGTGACCGCGTGGTCCTCGAGCGAGTCGAAGTCGAAGGTCAGGCAGAACGGGGTGCCGATCTCGTCCTGGCGACGGTAACGCCGGCCGATGGCGCCGGACTCGTCGTACTCGACGTTCCAGTGGCGGCGCAGCCGGTCGGCCAGCTCCTGGGCCGGGCCGGCCAGCTCCGGCTTCTTCGACAGCGGCAGCACCGCGGCCTTGATGGGGGCGATCTTCGGATGCAGCTTCATCACGATCCGGGTGTCGACGCCGCCCTTGACGCTCGGCGCCTCGTCCTCGGTGTAGGCGTCGACGAGGAAGGCCATCATCGCCCGGGTCAGGCCGAAGGACGGCTCGATGACATACGGGGTGTAGCGCTCGCCGGTGCCCTGGTCGAAGTACTGGAGCTTCGCCCCCGAGGCCTCGGTGTGCGAGCCCAGGTCGTAGTCGGTGCGATTGGCGATGCCCATCAGCTCGCCCCACTCCGAGCCCTGGAAGGAGAACCGGTACTCCAGGTCGATCGTCGCGGCCGAGTAGTGGGCCCGCTCCTCCTCCGGGACGTCGAACTTCCGCAGGTTCTCCGGGTCCAGCCCGAGCTGGACGAACCAGTCGTAGCAGGCCTCGACCCAGTGGTCGAACCACTGCGGCGCCTCGTCCGGACGGGTGAAGTACTCGATCTCCATCTGCTCGAACTCGCGGGTGCGGAAGATGAAGTTGCCCGGGGTGATCTCGTTGCGGAAGGCCTTGCCGATCTGGCCGATGCCGAACGGCGGCTTCTGCCGCGCGGAGGTCACCACGTTGTTGAAGTTCACGAAGATGCCCTGGGCAGTCTCGGGGCGCATGTAGTGCAGCCCCTCCTCGTTGTCGACCGGTCCCAGGTAGGTCTTCATCAGCCCCGAGAACTGCTGCGGCTCGGTCCACTGCCCGCGGGTGCCGCAGTCGGGGCAGACGACCTCCTCCATGGAGGCGGGGGCGCGGCCCTTCTTGTCCTCGAAGGCCTCCTCGAGGTGGTCCTGGCGGTGCCGGCGGTGGCACTGGACGCATTCGACCAGCGGGTCGGAGAAGGTCTTCACGTGGCCGGAGGCGTGCCACACGGCCTGCGGCAGGATGATCGCCGAGTCCAGGCCGACCATGTCGCCGCGTCCGCGGACGAAGGTCTGCCACCACTCGGCCTTGATGTTCTCCTTCAGCTCCGTGCCCAGCGGACCGTAGTCCCAGGCCGACCGCGACCCCCCGTACGATCTCACCGGACTGGAACACGAAGCCGCGGCGCTTCGCCAGGGCGATCACTTTGTCGAGTGCGGTCTCTGTGGCCATGGAAGAGCTTCACCTCTGGTCGGGGTGCAATGGGCTGTGCAGGATGCCGTCGGGCTGCGGGCCGCGACGCGCTTCACGGAACGGGGAAAGCGTACCGCGGCGGGCGCCGGTGCGCCGACTCGCCCCGGGTCCGTCGACGACGTCGAGAGCCGGCGTCGGGCCTCAGCCGGCGTCGGGCTCGCTGAAGATCACCGCGCCGTCGTCGTCGATCCGCCAACCGGGATTGTGGGCGATCTCCCAGACGATGCCCACCGGGTCCCGCACATAGGCGTGCATCATGCCGGGGACCGCCGCGGGCTGGGGCTGCTTGAGGATGGTCGCGCCGGCGCGCTCCATGCGCTCGACGGTCCGGTGGACGAGGTCGGCGTCGTGGAGATTCTGCGCCAGGGTGAAACCGCCGGGACGGGAATGGACGCCGCCGTCGCCGATGTCGGCCTCCAGCGCCTCGGCGTCGAAGAGGCCCAGCACCTGGCCGGGCGCCGACTGGTAGAACTGGATCACCCCGGGCTCCTCGAAGAGCGGGCGCCAGCCGAGGCCGGACACGTAGAAGCGGCGGGCGGCGTCGAGGTCGTCCACGGCGACGGTGATGATATGGACGTCCTGGTCCATCGTGGTCGCCTCCGTCCCGTCGAGCCCCGCTCCCCTGCGGGGCTGCGCGACGCCGAGTCTAGTGCCTCGCTCCGCGCCGGCGGGAGACTCGGCCGTCCGGCAGGGAGGCGATGACGACGGCGACCAGCGTCAGCAGCGTGCCGAGCACCGTGGCCGTCGTGACCACCGAGCCCGGGGCGGGGATGATCAGGTCCAGCAGCAGCGAGCCGATCAGCTGGCCGGCGATCATGCCCATCGCCGCCAGCAGCACGCCGACGCGGGTGACCAGCAACGCACCCAGACCGATGAACACGCAGCCCATCGGTCCGCCCAGGTAATACCAGGGTGCTGTGGGCAGCGCCTCGCCGGCGCCGCTGGCCCCGAGCTTGATCAGGTAGGCGACCAGCAGCACGGCGGTGCCGGCGATGAAGTTGATCAGCGTCCCCGGGATCGGGCTGGCGTAGGCCGCCGACTGCCGGCCGTTGAGCGCCTGCTGGGCGCTGGAGCCGATGCCGGCGACCAGCGGCAGGATCACCAGGAGCAGCCACCCCGGCCCGCCGTGATCGGCGCCCAGCTGCGGCGAGACGGTCCAGAGCACCGCCAGCACGGTGAGGATCGCGCCGATCGCCCGCAGCGGGGAGAGCCGCTTGCGCCCGCCCGGCCCCAGCCCGACGCGATCCCAGAGCATCCCGCCCAGCGTCTGGCCGGTGACGACCGCGACGGTGAAGACCGCCACGCCGATCATGCCGATGGTCAGGGACTGGGTCAGCACCAGGTAGCCGCCGAGGCAGCCGGCCAGCAGGTACCACCGGCGCACCTCACCGGAGGCCAGCGCCGGGCGGACCCGGCGCATCGTCGCCCGACCCCGCGGCGTCGCCGCGACGATGACGATCATCAGCACCAGACCGACGGCGAAGGAGATGAGCGCGGCGAGGAAGGGATCGGCGGTCTCTGCGGCCAGCGCAGAATTGATTCGCCCCTGCGACGGGATGGCCGCTCCGGCGACCAGCGACATCGCCAGGAACAGGATCCAGGCGGTCCGGGAATGTCCGGCGTCGCGGGCTGCGGTCTGCGGGGAGGACGAGGAGGACGGTGAGGACATGGACCCAGCGTAGAACCTCCCTGAGGATCCGACCGGCCGGAGCATGACGTCCTATGGCGCGCCGCCGGATGCGCCAGACTGGAGGCATGAGCGAGGAGCACCAGGACGAGCGGCACGACCACCCCCAGGACGAGGCAGTCGAGGAGACGGCCGCGGCGGCGGCCGGCGAGCAGATCGACGCGGAGGCCGATGACGCGGCCGATGACGCGGTCGATGAGGACTTCGACGAGGCGGAGTTCATCGAGGTCGACCAGATCCCCATCCGGGACGAGTCCATCCGGCTGGGGCAGCTGCTGAAGCTCGCCGACGTCGTCGAGCACGGCGGCATGGCCCGCGAGGTGCTCGACGCCGGGGCGGTGACCGTCGACGACGAGGTCGAGACCCGTCGCGGCCGGCAGATCCGCCCCGGCGAGATCGTCCAGCTCGACGGCGAGGCGCTCGGCCTGCCGGAGGCGGCGATCACCCCGGTCGCCGAGGAATGATCGGACGACGCAGGAGATGCCGTGCACCGCAGGCCCGGCATCGACTCGTCGTCAGCGGCGAGCCGAGCGCGCCGGCTTGAGCACCATGTGGGTGAGGAACTCGCCGACGTGGGAGATCTCCTGCGGCACCACTCCGTGGCCGGCGCCGGCGTAGAGCACCTTCGTCAGATTCGCGTGCTCGGTGGCCCACCGGTGGGTGCGGTCGACGGCGGCGGCCGGAATGATCGGGTCCTCCTGGTCGCGCCCCCAGAAGAACGGCACCTGTGCGGCCGCGAGCGCCTCGTCGTCGACGGCGGCGGCGAACCGCTCGTCGTCGCCGTCGACGACGAATCCGGAGAGGCCGACGACGGCGGCGAGCTCCTGCGGACGGGTGCGCAGCAGCGTCGTCGCCACGGCCATGCCCTGGGAGAAGCCCAGCAGCGTCACCGAGCGGTGCTGGTCCTTCACCGTCTCGATCCAGGACCAGACGTCCTCGGCGACCTGGAGCACCTCGGCGGGGTCATAGCTGAGGTCCTGGGGGTCCAGGGAGAACCAGCTGTACCCGGGCCCGGCGGCCTGCGGCGCCCGCAGCGAGGCATAGGAGAACTCCTCGGGCAGGTTCGACACCAGGCCCAAGAGGTCGTGCTCGTGTGAGCCGTAGCCGTGCAGCAGCACGACCAGGTGAGTGTCGCGGCGCTCGTCAGGCTCGCGGGACCAGACGACGACGGGCTCGGGGTTCATCGGCAGAGGCTCCTCGGGTCGGGGTCGGGCGGGGCCAGGACGGACCGGACGCACCGTCCACGCGTCCGGCGCCCCATGATCTCATCCTCCGGCGATGAGTCCGTGGATGGTGCGGGAATACGGTCGTATTCCCGCACCATCCACGGACTCATCGCCGGGTGGGGCCGAGGTGCGGGGCCGCCGGCGCCGCCGTCGGTCATGGAACTCATCGACCGGCTCCGGCAGAATGAGGGCGTGCACTCGTCAGAACTCCGCCACCCCGCAGATCATGACTCCCTGCCGGAGGCCGCGCACTCCGCGGCGGACCATCGGCACCCCTGGAGCCGCTACGTCGCCCTGGGCGACTCCTTCACCGAGGGCATCGGCGATCCCGACGAGTCCCGCCCGGGGTACCACCGCGGGTGGGCCGATCGGATGGCCGAGGAGCTGGCGATCGGGACCGCCGACTTCGCCTATGCGAACCTGGCGGTGCGCGGCAAGCTGATCGCTCAGATCCGCGACGACCAGATCGCTCCGGCGCTGGACCTCGCTCCGGACCTGATCACCCTCTGCGCCGGCGGCAACGACGTCATCCGCCCCGGCGGGGACCCGGACGAGACCGCGCGCACGCTCGACACCATGATGCAGATGCTGGCCACCACGGGGGCAACGCTGGTGCTGTTCACCGGTCCGGACGTGCGCGAGACTCCGGTGGTCGGCTCCGTACGGGGCAAGGTCGCGATCTACAACGAGAACATCCGCACCGTCGCCGCCCGGCACGACGCCGTCGTCGCCGACATGTGGGCGCTGCGCAGCCTGACCCGCCCGGAGATGTGGGACGAGGACCGACTGCACTTCTCCCCGCTGGGGCACCACACGATCGCGGCGATGGCGATGGACGCGCTGAACGTCGAGCACGACCTCGAGCCGCTCGAGCCGCGACCGGTTCCGGTGCGCAGCTGGCGCGAGGCGCGCGCCGACGACGCCGTCTGGGCCCGGCACCATCTCTTCCCCTGGGTGCTGCGGCGGCTGCGCGGCCGCTCCTCCGGCGACGGGGTCACCGCGAAGCGCCCGACCTACGAGCCGCTCTTCGGCGGGGCGATGCCGCCGGGCGGGTCGGCGGCCCACGACGACTGACCCTCCCTGCGGACAACCGAACCCTGCGGAAAGCCGAAGGGCTACAGCCGCAGCGTCTCGCGCAGCGGCTCGGCCACCTGCTCCGGGCTGGTGAGGAACCCGTCGTGGCCGATCGGCGAGGAGATCATGTGCACTCCCCCGGAGCCGGGCAGCAGCTCGGCGAGCCGGTGCGACTGCTCGGGATGATACAGCCGGTCGGAGTCGACTGCGGCGACGAACGAGGTCGCGGTGACCTGCCGCAGCGCGGCCGCGGCGCCCCCGCGACCGCGGCCGACGTCGTGGCCGGCCAGCGCCTCGGTGAGCAGGATGTAGGCGTTCGGGTCGAAGCGCGAGACCAGCTTGCGCGCCTGGTGGTCCAGGTAGGACTCGACCTGGAAGCGCCCGCGCGGCCGCCGCGGCGAGCCGAAGGGATCCTCGCCGCCCTGGTGCTCGCGCCCGAAGCGGGCGGAGAACTCGGTCTCGGTGCGGTAGGTGATGTGGGCGATCCGCCGGGCCAACCCGAGTCCGGCCTCCGGCCAGGAGCCGGTGTAGTAGTCGCCGCCGTCGTAGTGCGGGTCGTTCTCGATCGCGGCGATCTGAGCCTGGGCGAAGGCGATCTGCTCGGCCGTCGACTCGGCTCCGCAGGAGAAGACGCCCACTCCCGCTACGCGGTCAGGGAAGGTCGCCGCCCATTCCAGCGCACGGGCCCCGCCCATCGAGCCGCCGAGGACTGCGTGGAAACGTTCGATGCCCAGCTGGTCGGCCAGCCGGGCCTCGAGCTGCACGGAGTCACGGATCGTGGTGAACGGGAAGCGCGATCCCCACGGGCGTCCCTCGGAATCGGCCGAGGCCGGCCCGGTGGAGCCGTAGCAGCCGCCGATCATCGCCGGCGAGACGACGAACCAGCGGTCGGTGTCGACGGCGCGGCCCGGGCCGACCAGCCCTTCCCACCAGCCGACCTCCGGATCGGCCTCGCTGGCGGCGACATGGGTGTCGCCGGTGAGCGCGTGCAGCACCAGCACGGCGTTGGATCCGTCGGGCGCGAGCTCTCCCCAGGTCTCGTAGGCGACCGAGACCTGCGGCAGGCGGCCTCCGGTCTCGAACGTGTGGGCGCCGACGTCGACGACGGCGAGCGCTCCGTCGGGTCGCACGGTCGGGGTCGGCACCTGGGTGGTCATCGGCTCGATGGCTCCTGAGGGTCGGGGATCTCGTGGATCCGTGCTGTCGTCGCAGTCGGGCATGATGTGCTCGTCGGTCGGGCCCCGACGCCGAGGGCCCGGCCCGCCGCACCGTGACGGCGCAGGCGGACCGGGCCGTCGACGTCGACGCTCCGGGCCGGGGTCAGCCGACCGGGGCCGGCTCCGTCGACTCCGCCGGGGCCTCGGCACCGCCGGAGGTGGCCGCGGCGAGGGCCTGGTCGAGGTCGGCGAGGATGTCCTCGATGTGCTCGAGACCCACCGAGAGGCGCACCAGACCGGGGCTGACGCCGGCGGCGGCCTGCTCCTCCTCGGTCAGCTGACGGTGCGTGGTCGAGGCCGGGTGGATCGCCAGCGAGCGGACGTCGCCGACGTTGGCCACCAGCGAGTGCAGCTGCAGCCCGTCGACGACCGCCTGGCCGACCTCCGCGCCGCCGTCGACCTCGAAGGCCAGCACCGAGCCGACACCCTTGGGCAGGTACTTCCGCGCCCGCTCGTGCCAGGGGCTGGACTCCAGGCCCGGATAGCTCACGCGCTTCACCGCCGGGTGGTTCTCCAGGTGGGCGGCGACCGTCTCGGCGTTGGAGACGTGGCGCTCGACGCGCAGGCTCAGCGTCTCCAGACCGAGGTTGATCTCGAAGGCGTTGTGCGGCGAGAGGGACGGGCCCAGGTCGCGCAGCAGCTGCACGCGCGCCTTGAGGATGTAGGACAGGTTGACGCCGAAGATCCCGTCGACGCCCAGGTCCCGGCCGAAGACGATGCCGTGGTAGCTCTCGTCCGGCTCGTTGAAGCCGGGGAAGCGCTGCGGGTTCTTCGTGTAGTCGAAGTTCCCGGAGTCGATGATCACGCCGGCGATCGCGGTGCCGTGGCCGCCCAGGAACTTGGTCGCCGAGTGGATGACGACGTCGACGCCGTACTCGATCGGCCGGATCAGGTACGGGCTGGTCAGCGTGTTGTCCACGATCAGCGGCGCCCCGTGCTCGTGGGCGATCGCCGCGACGGCCTCCAGGTCCAGCACGTCGCCGCGCGGATTCGCGACGACCTCACCGAAGAACGCGCCGGTGTTCTCCCGCGTGGCCGCCCGCCAGGACTCGACGTCGTCGGGGTCCTCCACGAAGGTGACCTCGATGCCGAGCTTGGGCAGGGTGTGCTTGAAGAGGTTCTGCGTCCCGCCGTACAGCGACGGCGAGGCGACGACGTGGCCGCCGGTCTCGACGACGTTCAGCAGCGCGATCGACGCCGCGGCCTGACCGGAGCCGACTGCGAGCGCTCCGACGCCGCCCTCGAGCGCGGCGATCTTGTTCTCCACCGCCTCGACGGTGGGGTTGGTCAGCCGGGAGTAGATCGGGCCGAGCTCCTCCAGGCCGAAGCGCTTCCCGGCGGTCTCGGCGCTCGGGAAGACGAAGGAGGTGGTCTGCTGGATCGGCAGGGCCCGCGCGCCGGTGACGGGGTCCGGCTCGACGCCGGCGTGGATCTGCTGGGTCTCGAAGCTCCAGGTGGGAGCGGTGTTCTCGGTGCTGCTCATCGAGCTCTCCGTTCAATGCGGTCGTGGCGACAGAGACCGGGACGGAGGCGCTCCCCGCGATGCGGAGAGGGCACCTGTCAGGCGGCCCCGTCGATGGACATGGTGTGGGCCGCACTGTGTTGTGTGATGGCCCGCGCTTGCCCCGCCGGAATCCCGACGAAGCCTGGTCGTCACCCGGGGCACCCCACCGCGAACTGGAGGGTTGCCGGCCAGCAAACCGGGGTTTCACGCTGGCACTCTTGACCTGCTGATCAGTCTGCACGCGCGGCGGCGAAAGGGCAAGTCCCCGCCGGACCATCGGCGCAGAATCTCAGGATGTGGAACGCTCGAGCGACGAGCCCCGCCCGACTCCCGAGGCGTCGCCCCGGCCCACGCCGTCCCGTCCTCCACGCGCCTCCACGAATGTGCTTGACATCACATGCCCTCCGGTGCTTGAGTTTATTTACCGACCAATCGGTCTATAAATCGTGAGGAGCACGTGATGCCCGAGCCCGCCCACCCCGAGCGGTCGTCCCCGACGGCCACGGTCGAGCCGCCGGACGCCGGAGGGCGCTCCGCGGAGAGCGCGTCCCCTCGGGGCGTGCCGATGCCTGACGACGGGCCGCGCCACCGCATGCTGGAGACGGATCGATGCGCGGCCTGGCTGGGCGCCGAGGTGCTCCTGGCCGAGCCCGGCCGCGCCCGTCTGGCCATGACGCTGCGGCCGGAGATGACCAACGGCTTCGCGATCGCCCACGGCGGGATGATCTTCGCCCTGGCCGACACGTGCTTCGCGATGGCATGCAACCACCCGGATCGGGACGACGGCACGGTCACCGTCGCCTCCGGCGCCGACGTCACGTTCCTGCGCGCGACGCGTCCCGGCGACGAACTGGTCGCCGAGGCCGTGGAGGTCGCCCGCACCGGGCGCAGCGGCGTCGTCGACGTGACGGTCACCTGCGACGACGAGCCCGTCGCCGTCTTCCGCGGGCGCTCGCGCACCGTGCCCTCGCCCTCCGCCGCACCCGCAGACCCCGCCGGTCCCGACAACACCGCCCAGACCTCCGGAGAGAAGTGATCCCCATGGCCTCCACCTCCCGTGCCGCCGAGTCCGCCCCCGAGGCCCCCTCCCTCCCGGCGGAGATCGACCCCGAGTCGACGCGCCGCGACCCCTCCTCCCCCGACCCGGAGGAGCTGTACAGCCGGACCGAGATCGAGGAGCTGCAGCTGGTCCGGCTGCAGCAGACCGTCCGGCACGCCTACGAGAACGTCCCCGCCTACCGCGAGCTCTACGACGCCCACGGCGTCGGCCCGGACGACCTGCGGTCCCTGGAGGATCTGGCGAAGTTCCCCTTCACCGACAAGGAGTTCCTGCGCGGGGCCTACCCGTTCGAGGCCTTCGCCGTCCCGATGGAGAAGGTCCGCCGCATCCACGCATCCTCCGGCACCACCGGCCTGCCGACCGTCGTCGGCTACACGGACGAGGACCTCGACATCTGGGCCACGCTGCTCGCCCGCTGCCTGCGGCACTCCGGCGTCCGCCCCGGCGACCTGGTGCACAACGCCTACGGATACGGACTCTTCACCGGCGGCCTGGGCGCCCACTACGGAGCCGAGAAGCTGCAGGCCACCGTGATCCCGATGTCCGGCGGCCAGTCCGAGAAGCAGGTCCAGCTCATTCGGGACTTCCGCCCACGGGTCATCCTCTGCACGCCGACCTACCTGCTCACGTTGGCCGACGCCTTCCGCGACGCCGGCATCGACCCGGCCGAGACCTCCCTGGAGATCGCGGTGCTGGGCGCCGAGCCGTGGACCGCGCAGATGCGCGAGGAGATCGAGCGGACCTTCGCCGTCCGCGCCTGCGACATCTACGGACTCTCCGAGGTGATGGGGCCCGGAGTCGCCGGCGAGTCGGCCGCGCTGCAGGACGGGTCGACGATCTGGGAGGACCATTTCCTGCCGGAGATCATCGACCCGATCGACGAGCACCCGCTGGCGACCGGCGAGCACGGAGAGCTGGTCTTCACCACGCTGACCAAGCAGGCGCTGCCGATCATCCGCTACCGCACCCATGACCTGACCCGTCTGCAGCCCGGCACGGACCGCCCCGGCCACCGGCGCATGGGGCGCATCACCGGCCGCTCCGACGACATGATCATCCTGCGCGGGGTGAACCTCTTCCCCTCGCAGATCGAGGAGATCGCCCTGGAGCTCGAGGACCTCTCGCCGCACTTCCAGCTGCGACTCAGCCGGCCGGGGACGATGGACCGGATGACGGTGCACATCGAGCGGCGCCCCGAGGTCGGCGCGGACGCCGCCGCTGCGGCCGGCGTCGAGCTGGCCCGCCGCATCAAGGTCTCCGTCGGCTCCAGCTGCGAGGTCTCCGTGGAGGAGCCGGGCACGCTGGCTCGCTCCTCGGGCAAGCTGCGCCGGATCCACGATGAACGTCCCCGGCCGGCCTGAGGGCTAGGCTGGTGCCCATGTCCGAGATCGCGACCGCCGACGCCGAGCACCCTGACCGCAGGGCGGAGGCCGCCCGCGCGGGCCGACGCGGTCGGCCCGGCTACGACCGCGAAGGCCTGATCCGGGTCTGCGTCGAGGCCTTCAACCGCCACGGCTACGAAGCGACGTCGATGGGCGTCCTGGCCCGGGAGCTCGGCATCTCGAAATCGGCGATCTATCACCACGTCTCCTCCAAGGAGGAGATCCTGGACATCGCCCTGAGCCGCTCGCTGGCCGAGCTCGAGCGCGTCGTCTCCGAGGCCGAGTCCCGCGGGGCGCCCGCCGTCGACGAGCTCGAGGAGATCATCCGCGGGTCGGTGGCGGTCCTGACGGCCTCGCTGCCGCACGTCACCCTGCTGCTGCGACTTCGCGGCAACTCCGAGCTGGAGATCCGCGCGCTGCAGCGCCGCCGCGAGATCACCCTGCGCATCGCCGAGCTGATCCGCCGGGCCCAGGACGACGGCGACCTCCGGGACGATGTCGACGCCCGCACCGCCTCACGGCTGGCGATGGGCATGGTGAACTCCATCGTCGACTGGTACCGCCCCGCGGACGGCCACTCCGACACGACGCTGGCCGACATGGTCACCGGCCTGCTGCTGACGGGACTGCGCGCTCCGCGGAGCTGACCACCCGCTCCGCTCATCGAGCGGGCGGTCCGTACAT
>NZ_AFRW01000003.1 GCF_000220985.1 Nesterenkonia sp. F | reverse complement strand
GGAGATCTTCTCCATCACCGAGGGGTCAGCCAGCGTGGAGGTGTCGCCGGCGTCCTTGCCCTCGGCCACGTTCTTCAGCAGCCGGCGCATGATCTTGCCCGAGCGGGTCTTGGGCAGCTCGGGGACCACCAGCACGTTGCGCGGTTTGGCGATCGGCCCGATCTGCTCGCCGACGTGGGCGCGCAGCAGCTGCTCGGTCTCCGCGGCGTCGTCGCCCTCGTGGTCGCTGTTCAGGATGACGAAGCCGACCACGGCCTGGCCGGTGGTCGCGTCCTCGGCGCCGACGACGGCGGCCTCCGCCACCGCCTCGTGGGAGACCAGCGCGGACTCGATCTCCGTGGTGGAGAGCCGGTGGCCGGAGACGTTCATGACGTCGTCGACGCGGCCCATCAGCCAGATGTCGCCGTCCTCGTCGGTGCGGGCGCCGTCGCCGGCGAAGTACACGTCGCCGAACCGGGACCAGTAGGTCTCCTGGTAGCGCTCCGGGTCCTTCCAGATGCCGCGCAGCATCGCCGGCCAGGGCTCGCGGACGACCAGCAGTCCGGCCTCGCCGCGGCCGAGGGGCTCGCCCATCTCGTCGACGACGCCGATGTCGATGCCCGGCACCGCGGTCTGCGCCGAGCCCGGCTTGGTCTCGGTCACGCCCGGCAGCGGGGCGATCATGTGCGCGCCGGTCTCGGTCTGCCACCAGGTGTCGACGATCGGGGCCGGGTGCTCCTTCGGCGGCTTGCCGGGGCCGTCGTTGGCGCCGATGACCTCGCGGTACCACATCCAGGCCTCGGGGTTGATGGCCTCGCCGACGGTGCCCAGCACGCGCAGGCTGGACAGATCGTACTGGTCGGGGATCTCCCGGCCCCACTTCATGCAGGTCCGGATCAGCGTCGGGGCGGTGTAGAACTGGGTGACCCCGTACTTCTGGACGATCTCCCAGAGCCGGCCCTTGTGCGGGGTGTCCGGAGTGCCCTCGTAGACCACCTGCGTCGCGCCGTTCACCAGCGGGCCGTAGACGATGTAGGAGTGGCCGGTGACCCAGCCGACGTCGGCCGAGCACCAGTAGACGTCCTGCTCCGGCTTCAGGTCGAAGGTGTCCCGATGGGTGACCGCGGTCTGGGTCAGGTAGCCGCCGGTGGTGTGCAGGATGCCCTTCGGCTTCCCGGTGGTCCCGGAGGTGTAGAGGATGAAGAGCGGGTGCTCGGCGTCGTGGGCGACGTACTCGTGGGTCGACGACTGCTGCGGCACCAGATCGTGCCACCACGTGTCGATCTCGCCGACGGGCACGTCCTCGCCGTTGCGCTGCACGACCACGACGTTCTCCACGGTGTGGCCGGGGGCGGCGAGGGCCTCGTCGACCTGCGGCTTCAGCGGCGAGGGCTTGCCGCGCCGATAGGAGCCGTCGGCGGTGACGACGAGCTTGGCCTCGGCGTCGTCGATGCGCGAGCGCAGGGCGTCGGAGGAGAAGCCGCCGAAGACCACCGAGTGGATGGCGCCGATGCGCGCGCAGGCCAGCATCGTCACGATCGTCTCGGGGATCATCGGCATGTAGACGGCCACGCGGTCGCCCTTGGTCACGCCCAGCGACTCGAAGGCGTTGGCGGCCCGTGCGACCTCCTCGGCGAGCTCGCGATAGGTGATCGTGCGCTGGTCGCCGGGCTCGCCCTCGAAGTGGATGGCGACCCGATCGCCGTTGCCGGCCTCCACGTGCCGGTCTGCGGCGTTGTAGGCGGCGTTGAGCTCGCCGCCGACGAACCACTTGGCGAACGGCGCCTCGGACCAGTCCAGCGTCTGGGTGAAGTCGGCGTCCCAGCTCAGCACGTCGCGCGCCTGGGAGGCCCAGTAGGCCAGCCGGTCCGCCGAGGCGGCCTCGTACCGCTCGGCGGTGGCCACCGCGTCCGCGGCGAACGCGGGGCTCGGCGGGAAGACGCGAGTCTCGTGCTGGAGCGTGTCGAGCTGATTGTCAGCCGGGGGAGTCGGGGTCATGCGCTGTCCTCCTCGGATCGTCACACGGGCACTGCGGGCATCGACCGCCGACGAGGTGCGGACGTGGGTCCGCGTCGGCGCTCGCGCAGTGCGCGAGACCGGCCGGGTCGCCGCGTCGGCGATGCCCGGCGGCACCATCTGTGTCGCCGCTCACAATACTCCTCCGAGGCGCGGGGAAGCGAGGTGCATCATGCGTGAGGGGTGTCACATCGTGGCGCTGACCTGAGGTTTCGTCGAGCGGCACCGATGAACGGACCCTCTGCGGTCGTGAGCGGCCTGCCCGACGGCGGCCTGATCCGCCCGGACGGAGGCCCGCAGACTCCGGGCGGCATCTGCGGACGGGGCGCCGACGCGCCGTAGAATGGCGGCGATGATGCGCGAGGAGACGCCCCTGGCCACCACGCGCCGGGCACGGAAGATCAACCGGACCCTGGCCGAGGTCTATCCCTATGCGGTGGCCGAGCTGGACTTCGAGAATCCCTTCGAGCTGCTCGTGGCCACTGTGCTGTCCGCCCAGACCACGGATGTGCGGGTCAACGCGGTGACTCCGGAGCTCTTCCGGCGGTACCCCGATGCGCATGCGCTGGCCGTCGCCGATGAGCGCGAACTGGCCGAGCTCATCCGGCCCACCGGCTTCTACCAGTCCAAGACTCGCTCGCTGCTGGGCCTGGCCGGCGCGCTGGTCGACCGGCACGACGGCGAGGTCCCCGAGGACGTCGACGCGCTGGTGGAGCTCCCCGGGGTCGGGCGCAAGACCGCCTTCGTGGTGCTGGGCAACGCCTTCGGCCGCCCCGGGCTGACGGTGGACACCCACTTCGGGCGGCTGGCCCGGCGGCTGGGCTTCACCGAGGAGCAGGATCCGGTGAAGGTCGAGCGCGACGTCGGCGCCCTCTTCGAGCCGAAGGACTGGACGATGCTCTCGCACCGGCTGATCTTCCACGGTCGCCGGGTCTGCCATGCCAGGCGGCCGGCATGCGGCGCCTGCCCGATCGCCCGCTGGTGCCCGTCCTTCGGCGCCGGCGAGGAGGATCCGGAGGCGGCGCGGGCGCTGCTGAAGTACGAGCTCGCCCCGGGACGGGAGGATCTGCTGGAGAAGATGCGCGCCGGCTGGACGCGTCGGCAGCTGCGCGAGGCGGGGTATCCGCTCAGTGCCTGATGCGAGGCCCCCTTCCGGATCGGACGCCGTGCCTGTCGGGCGACGCACGGTGCCGGGGCGCGACGACGCCGTCGCGGCGCTGCGCGCAGTGGTCGCCGACGCCGCCGACTACCGGCGCCGGCATCCCCGGGCCGCCGAGGTCGGCGGGTGGTGGCAGGAGGAGCCCGCCGTCGAGGTCCCGGTCCGGCCGGCGATGCGTCCCGGCGAGGGGCGCGACGCGGCGGTGCTCATGCTGTTCTGCCTGCCGGAGGTCCCGGACGAGGAGCCGTACCTGCTGGTCACCCAGCGGGCCGCCGGGCTCTCGGCGCACCCCGGCCAGGTGGCGCTTCCCGGCGGGGCGCTGGAGGACGAGGACGCCGGTCCCGTCGCCGCGGCGCTGCGCGAGGCCCACGAGGAGGTCGGGCTGGATCGCGCCGGGATCGAGGTGCTCGGCCCGCTGCCGCCGGCACCGGTGCCGGTCAGCGGCTTCATGGTCACCCCGGTGGTGGCGATGACCGTGGACCCGGGGCCGATGACGCCGGAGGCCGGCGAGGTCGACCGTGTGATCCGTGTGCCGGTCTCGGCGCTGGTGGATCCGGCGAACCGCAGCACCTCGCTGCTGCACCGCCGAGGCACGACGTTCCGCGGGCCGGCGTTCGTCGTCGACGGCACGCTCATCTGGGGGTTCACCGCGATCCTGGTCGACCGGATGCTGGCGCGGCTCGGCTGGGAGCGCCCCTGGGACTCCCGGCGGACGGTGGACCCGCAGGACTTCCAGGTCATCGGCTGAGGCCCGCGGCGACCCGCCGCCGGTGACCGTGCTGCCGCCGGCGGCTGGAGACCGGGCGGCGGGCGCTGCCCGGTCGGGAGTCCTGCACAGGCTTCGGTTCCTGCACAGGCGGCCGCGGGGCGACGGCGACGCGCCGAGCCCTCCACAACGGGCGGGGATGCGCTTCCCCGCCCGCCGCGGTGCGGCCAGGGTGGAGCCATGGGAGCACACACCGAGGACGCGGCGCGGCGGACGGACGACTCGACGGGCGGCGCCGGGCCGGACGCCGCGACGGCCGCGCTGCATCGTCGCCGCGGGCCGCGCGCGGACTCGGGAGGATCTGCCGATTCCGGGGGTCCTGCTGAGTCCGGGGAGCCGGCGATCCTGCTGGTCACCTCCGACGAGTCGCTGCGCGACGAGATCACGCTGACCGCCGCCGTCGTGGGCGCGCGCACCGATGCTCGGGAGGCTTGGCCGGAGGGCTGGCAGCGCGCCGTCGGCCCCGGGGGCCGCTGGGCGGCGGTCCTGTGTTCACCGGAGTCGGCCGCTTGCGCCGGAGCATCGACCGACGGGCTCCTCGTGGTCGGTCGCGGCGACGCGGCGCATTGGCAGGCCGCCGCGGAGAGGCCCGCCGCCGTCCCGGTGCCGCTGCCGGCGGCCGAGAGCTGGCTCGGCGAGCATCTCGCCGCCCGGGCGACGGACCGACTCCCGGGCCGGGCGGTGCTGGTGGCCGGATCCCACGGCGGCGTGGGCGCCAGCACCGTCGCGTTCCTGGCCGCCGCCGAGGCGGCGGCCCGCGATGATCGGGTCCTGCTCGTCGACGCGGATCCGGCGCCCGGCTCCGGACTGCGCGACCTGCTCGCCGCAGAGGCCGGCTCCGAGGCGGTTCTGGACTGGACGGGGATCGCGGCCACGGAGGGCGCGCTCGCCCCGGGGCATCTCGCCTCGGCGCTGCCCGAGGTGGAGGGGATCCATGTGCTCACCGGGGCGCCGACGCAGGCGCTCTCGCCCAGTCTGGTCGACCGTGTGCTGGCCGCCGGGCGCCGGGGATTCGACCTGGTCGTCGTCGACGCCGGCCGTGGACGCGCCCTCAGCGTGCTCGGCGAAGGCGGGAGCGCTGCGGAGGCTTCGCGCGGCGACGCCGCCTGGGATGCCGGCCTGCTGGTCAGCTCGGCCTCGAGGCGCGGGATGCGTGGGGCGGCGGAGGTGCTCGCCGCTCGACCCCAGATCCCCTGGGCGGTGGTGTCGTCCGGGGCCGCCCGCCCGGGCTGGTGCCGGGAGGACCTGGCGGCCCTCGGCTCGCCCGTGGCCGCCGACCTGCCCGAACAGAAGTGGCTGCGGCGGGCCGACGACCTCGCCGAGGCTTATGAGCTGCTCCGCACCCGCCGCGGCGAGACGTTCGCCGCGGCGCTGCTGGAGACCGTCGGTGCGGCGGATCCCGCCGGCGTCCGGACCGGGCCTCGGGCTGCGGCGGTGGGCGATGAATGACCAGACTGCGGCAGGACCGGCGGGCCGCTGCGAGGAGCGGCTCCTCATGGAGGATCTGCCCGACGCCGAGACCATGCGCGAGCTGCGCGAAGCGCTGACGACGGCGGACGAGCCGATCACCGCCGCGCGCATCGCCGAGCAGGTGCGCCGCTCGGGGATGGCCCTCGGTGCGGCCACCACGCGGCGGCTCGTCGGTCGGCTCCGCGACGAGCTCGTCGGCCTGGGGCCGCTGCAGCGGTATGTCGACGAGCCCGGCGTCACCGACGTGCTGGTCGACGGCAGGGCCCGCATCTGGACCGACGGAGCCGACGGGCTCCGGCGTCGGTCGGCCGCGCTGGACGGCGAGGAGCAGGCGCGCTCGCTGGCTCGGAGGCTCATCGCCCTCTCCGGAGGGCGACTGGATGAAGGACGACCCTGCGCCGACGGGAGGCTCGGCGACTGTCGCATCCACGCCGTCATCCCGCCGGTGGCCGTGGAGGGCACGATGATCTCGGTGCGGGTGGCCCGCGGGGCCGCCGCACGGCTGGAGGGGCTCTCGACGGACTGGCCGCACCGCGAGGAATGGCTCCGCCTGATCCGCATGGTGAATCGCAGACGGTGGAACTGTCTGGTCTCCGGCGGGACCGGGGCGGGCAAGACGGCGCTGCTGGCGGCGATGCTCGCCGATTGCCCTCATGACGAGCGTCTCGTGATCGTCGAGGACTCCGTCGAGCTGCGGCCCGAGCACCCGCATACGGTGCATCTGCAGGCCCGTCGCGGCAACGCCGAGGGAGCCGGCGCGGTGGAGATGGGCCAGCTGGTCCGCCAGACGCTGCGCATGCGCCCGGACCGGCTGATCGTGGGCGAGTGCCGCGGCGCCGAGCTGCGCGACTTCCTGGCGGCGATGAACACCGGCCACCGCGGCGCCGGCGGCACGGTCCACGCGAACTCGCCGGACGCGGTCCCGGCGCGGCTGGCGGCGATGGGAGCACTGGCGGACATGCCGCCGGAGACGGTGGCGATGCAGGCCGCCGCCGCCCTGGATCTGGTCATCCATGTGGAGCGCCGCGGCCCGCACCGACGGCCCGCGGCGGCCTCGCAGGTCGTCTGGGCCGACGGACGGCTGTGCATGATCCCGGTGCTGAGCCATGACGGCGAGACGCTGCGCCGCGGTCCGGGGTGGCAGGCGCTGGTCGGCGACGAGACCGACGGGCGCGACGAGCGGGCCGACGCTCGGTGGAACGGAGAGCGGAAGGCGGGGACGGATGGATGAGCTCATCGGCGCCGGCCGTGGCGCGATGCTGTTCCTCGGCGGGAGCTGCGCGCTCGTCGCCGTGCTGCTGCTGGTCCCGACGCCGTCGGCGGTCCGCCATGGTGCCCCGGCGGGGATGTCGGACTCGTCGCGCCGTCCGCAGCCGGGGATCGCACGACGGGTGCGCTCGCGGCTCGGACGGCGGCAGCGCCGGCGGTACACCGGCGAGACTCTGCGCCGCGACGTCGCCGAGCTGCTGCGCCAGCTGGCCGCCCTGCTTCAGTCCGGACGTTCGCCCGGCCAGGCCTGGGGCGACCTCCGCGACCACTGGATCCGTCTCGGGGAGTCGCATCCGCTGGCGGCGGTCTGCGCTGAAGTTGCTCGCGCGGAGGCCGTGGGAGACGGGGCCGCGATCGGACTGCGCCGCGTCGGCGGCGGAACGCGGAGCCGCACCGGGGCCCTCGGGCTGTCCCCGGACGCTGCCCAGGCGCTGGGCGAGGTCCTCGGCCGGCTGCGGGTGCGGTGGCCCTGTCCGAGGAGACAGGAGCTCCACTGGCCGAGCTCGCCCGTCGGCTGGCCGCCGCGGCCGAGGAGGAGGCCGAGCTGCATGCCGCGATCCGCACGGCGGTCGCCGGGCCGCAGACCACCCAGCTGATCCTGGTGCTGCTGCCGCTCGCCGGCGTCGGACTGGGGCAGATCATGGGTGCCGATGCCTTCTCGCTGCTGCTCGACGGCGGCGTCGGCACCGGCTGTCTGGTGCTGGGGATGGCGCTGCTGGCCGCCGGATGGTGGTGGGGCCGGGGAATGATCCGGGCTGCGATGCCGCATGGATGATGTGCTCCTCGGATCGCCGGCGATGCTCGCCGTCCTCCGTCCCTCCGTCGTCTGGGCGGTGCTCAGCGGGCTGCTGGTCGGACTGGCGGCCGGGCTGCTGATCCTTCCTGCGAGTCCCGTCGGACGGAGGGGCGCCGAGCGGGTCGCGCCCCGACGCGGCGCGGTCCGGAGGCCGGCCTGGAACAGGAGGATGTCCCGCCCGGCATCGGCGGGACCGGCCTCCTCCCCGACGTCGGGCGTCGGGGGCGACGCCGCACCCGACGCCGCCCCCGACGCGGCGCTGCTGGTGGACCTGGTCTCCGCCCTGCTCGCGGCCGGCTCCGGCATCGAAGCGTCGCTGGACCGTCTCGCCCGGACGGTGCCCGGCGCGGAGCCGCTGAGCGCAGTGCATCGAGCGCTGGCCGCCGGTGCCGGGTGGGACGACGCCTGGGCCGAGCTGCGCCGGGGGCGGGGCAGATCGACGGGCGGTCGGCGAGACGGCCGGCCGCGCCGGGGTCTCGACGGCCGGTCCGGCGACGGTCTCGACGGCGGGCTCGGCGAGCTGCTGGGTCGCCTCGCCGGACGTCGCGGCGAGGAGGACCCGCGCCTCCGGGCGCTGCGAGACCTCGGCGAGCAGCTGACCTTCGCCCACGGCACGGGAGCTCCCAGCACCGAGCTGCTCCAGATCGGCGCGGCCCGGCTGCGGGCCGCGCGCCGGCACGCGGCCGAACGGCAGGTGGCTCGGCTGAGCGTGCGCATGGTGCTGCCGCTGGGGGTCTGCTTCCTCCCGGCCTTCATCCTGCTCGGCGTGATGCCGGTCGTCCTCGGCCTGCTGCCTCGGGTGGTCGACGGTGCGCTGGGCGGGTGATCGTGCCTGGATCCGACCGGACGCAGGGGCGGCGGGACACACACAAGGGTCCGTCAGCCGGCCAGCGGAAGCTCCGCGACCACGGTGTGGTGTGCCGTGCCGCGCGGGCCCGCGCCGAGCTGGGAGCGCATCAGCAGCAGTTCGCCGGCCCGCCACTCGGGGCCGGCATAGTCGGCGAGCTCCTCCGCGCGGCGTCGGATCTGCTCGATCCCGACGCCGCGCCGCGGCGAGCGGGCCAGGGTCAGATGGGGCACCGGGTCCTCGGCCGGGGAATCCGAGCCCGAGGAGCCCTCCGCCGGGACGGGGGCGGCCGGCGCCGCCGATGCGGCCGAGTCGTCCGGCCCCGGAACTTCGGCGCCCGGGCGACTCCGCAGGCGGTCCTCGGAGACGACGTCGCGGCAGGCGATCATCAGCTCCACCAGCGGATCGAGCGTCGTCCCGGCCGGTCCGGGCGACGACGCACACCAGGGTCCTCGAGTCTGCACGCCGGCCCAGAGCACCCGGTCGGAGAACACCCCGGCGCCGGCGAGACGCAGAATCGGCGAGGGCGTCGCGGCGGCGAGCGCCGCCAGCTCTGCACGGATCCGCTCGGCCTCCTGGTCCGGAACCTCTCCGTGGAAGGCCAGCGTGATGTGACGCTGGTGCGCGGGCACCCAGCGCAGGGCCGGCACCTCCTCCTCGGCCGAGGGCAGCTCGGCCAGGGCCGTCTCCAGATCGTCGAGTGCCGGACGGGGCGGCACCAGGCTGGCGAACATCCGCATGGCTCCAGCATGCCGGACCTCCGGCGACGCGTCAGCGGTGCAGATGCACCGACAGGCCGGTCTCGCCGGGGCGGATCTCCTCGCGCAGCGCCCAATCCTCGGTGTAGTCCCCGGTGAACTGCTCCCGGTAGGGGATCGGTTCCTCGTCGAAGAGCCTCTCCAGCCGCCCGGCGAGGGAACCGGCGGCATCCGGCCAGCTGCCCTCGTCGGTGAAATCGGCGCTGGGCAGCGCCCACGGTCTCAGCGCGTCCATTCCGGTGTAGGCGAAGGTCCCGTGGAGCAGGCCGAAGAGCAGCTCCTCCAGCTCGCCGCTCTTCCCCCGCGGGCCGATCGACGCCGGCCGGTCGCCGAGCGTGATCGCAGCCAACGCCCGGGTGCCGCGGAAGGGGCCCTGCTCGAAGCGCAGTCGGCGACCGGTGGCCGGGTCCTTGCCGAAGGCGAATCCGGAGACGAAGACCCGGTCGAACCACCCCTTCAGGATCGCCGGCATTCCGTACCACCAGAGCGGGAACTGCACGACGAGCGCATCCGCACGACGCAGCTTCTCCTGCTCGGCGACGACGTCCGGCGGCTGGGTGCCGGCCAGCTGAGCGGACCGCCCCTGCCGCGTGATCTGCAGCGGCCGGGTCGCCGGACGGGTGTCGAGGGTCTCAGCACGGACCACCGGGTCCCAGTCCAGCGCGTGGAGATCGGATTCCAGGACGGTGTGGCCGCGTCGGCGCAGCACCTCGAGGCCGTGCCGGCGCAGATTCCCGGTCAGCGACTCGGGCTCCGGGTGTGCGCTGACCCAGAGCACAGTCCGCGGCGTCTCGGTCGGTCCGGCCGGGGGATCGGTGCGCCGTGCCGGCGATGCGGTGACGTGTTCGATGTCCATGCCGCCAGTGTCAGTGGGCAGGGCACGGGTGTACAGTACGGACAATAATGTCCCTGCCAGTGTCGGATGTCCGGCCGGCGATGAGATGGAGGCGAGGATGCGACTTCCCGTGCAGCGGGCTCGCCAGGTGTGCCCGGTGGAGGTGGCGGTGTCGGTGCTCGGCGGCGCGTGGAAGCTCACCGTGGTCAAGCATCTCTTCGACGGGCCGCGCCGGTTCGGCGAGCTCGGCCGGCTGGTGCCGCTGGCCAACCGCAAGACCCTCACGCGCCAGCTGCGCGAACTGGAGGAGGACGGCATCGTCGCCAGGGTCGTCCATGATCAGGTGCCGCCGAAGGTGGAGTATTCGCTGACCGAGCTGGGTCAGAGCCTGTGCCCGGTCGTGACGGCCATGGATGCCTGGGGCGAACACTTCGAGGCGCAGGCTGCGTCGCTGCGGCCCGCCTGAGCCGGGGCACCTGAGCCGGGGCACCTGAGCCGGGGCATCTGGTCCGGGGCACCTGGTCCGGGGCGGACGCTCATGCCATCCGGTGCACGGTCGCGCCGAGCGCATGGGTGAGGCCGTCGACGTCGGACGCGGCGGCCACGTCGGCCGTCGAGGACTCGAGCATGCTCCGCACGTCCACGGCGCCGCCGAGTTCGGCGAGGTACTCCTCGTGCGCCTCGAGCGAGGCGATGCCCTGTTCCAGCGGCGCTCCGCCGACATCGATGAGATGCGTGGCGGGCTCGGCGCCGACGACCATCAGCTCCGTCGCCGCCCACGGTTCCAGGTGTTCCTGCTCCAGAAGCTCGCGGAAGACCCAGGGATTGTCCGCGTCTCGCACCGCGTCGAGGGTCGCGATCCCGGCGGTCCGGTGGTCGGCGTGGTTCAGGCCCCAGGGGACGTGCAGTTCCCAGGGCTGGGTGACCACCAGATCAGGGCGGACTTCGCGGATGCGCCGGGAGATGTGCCGACGGGTCTCCGTGTCGGCCTGCAGCGTGCCGTCGGGCAGATCGAGGATGAGCAGGTCGTCGACGCCGACCAGCGCGCAGGCGCGGCGCTGCTCGGCGGCGCGCAGCGGTCCGGCCTCCTCCGGATCGCGGCTGCGCATGCCCGCCTCCCCGGCGGTGAGCAGCAGATATGAGACATGCACTCCGCGTGCGGTCCAGCGGGCGACCGCCGCCGAGGTGCCGTACTCGAGGTCGTCGGGATGGGCGGCGACGCAGAGCACGCGGCTCAGCTGCGAGTCGTCGTAGAGCGGAAGCGCGGAGTCGATGCTCATGGCCCCGAGCCTAGATGTCGGCCTCCGCGACGGTCAGCAGTGCGTGCGCCGGAGCCGCTCAGCTGATCAGCAGTCCGACGCCGTGCGTGCCCAGCCCCACTGCGAGGAACGCGATCGGATCTGCGCGTGTGCCCTCGAGGGAGTGCTCGCGATGATCGACGGCCGAGCGTCACCGCGGCGGGCCGGCGCGCGAGGTGCCCGTCGCCTCCAGCAGCTCGCCGGCGGAGTCGACCACGGCGCGGCGGACGGTGACGACGACCTCCGCGCCGTCCGCGCCGACGACGTGGCATGCGGTCAGCTCCGCGCCGTTGCGCCGCGTCACCTGCTCGGAGACGGTGCAGGGGTCCCCCGGCGCCAGCCCGCGGGCGACGTCCGCGCCGGCCAGGGCCGCCAGATCCGCCGCTCGCGCCGCCCGCGCTCCGCCGGTCGCGGCGGCGCCGAGCAGGACCACCGTCGCCAGCAGGATCAGCAGCGCGAGGGCGCCGGCCAGCACCAGCACTGTTCCGGAGCCTCGTTCCTCGGCTCCGGCGGTCGTCCCCGCGGTGCCGGTCCTCCGCCTCATACTCCGCTTCGTCGTCCGTCCCGCAGTCCTCCTCACGACCCGCCGCCGCTCGTCGTCGGGTCCGAGTCCCCAGGCTCCACGGCGGCCGGCAGATGCTCCACCGGCACCTCAGCCTCTGCGGTCTGTTCCCGTGCGATCTCCACCAGCCCGAGGATCCGCACGGGCCGGACGGCCCGGACCCGGGCATAGTCGCCGTCGCGGCTGATCGAGACCTCGAGCTCCTCGTCGGCGACGCGCCGCGCGGCCTCGATCGCCGTCGCCTCGTCCGCGCCCCGGGCGGTCTCGCGCGCCGCCGCCCGGACGCCCGCTTCGAGGGAGACCTGCGCGGCGCCGTGCATCGCGAGGCTGATCAGCAGCATCAGCACCAGCACCGCCGCGGGCAGCGCCGCGGCGAACTCGCCAGTGACTGCGCCGCGCTCGCCGACTGCCGGGCGGATCCGTCGGCGCCCGGGTTTGCCGGCGACCCGCCGGACGGGATCGCCGGCCCGCGAACTGACCGGCGATGCCGTCCGACGTGCGGCCCCAGGACCCGTCGCGAGTCCCATCGTGACGCGCTGGCCTGAGTCCATGGTTCTCAGAGGCTCAGTGCCCGCTCGACGATGCCGTGCAGCATCTCCTGGACCTCGCCGGAGGACAGCACGGCCACGAGCAGCCCGGCGAAGCCCACGGCGGCGAGCATCACGATGCCGTACTCAGCTGTGGCGAGGCCGTCCTCCTCGGTCCAGAGCTCGGCCGTGCGGCGGGACTCGCCGGCACGTCCCCTCCGGCGGTCGTCCTCAGCGGATCCGGCGGGTCCCGGCGCGTCCGCACCGTAGGCGGCCGACGGCGACGCGAGGTCGGGGTCCGGGCCGGCGGCGCGAGCGGCGGACGAGGCGGGAACCGAGGCCCAGGCCGAGACGCTGTCCTGGACAGATGCTCGGGCCTCCTCGGATGGGGCGGCGGTGATGGTCATGGTCCTGCTCCTCTCTCCCGGGCCGCCGGGATCCGTGTCGCTCCGGAGGAGCCGGGAACGGCCCGGGCGGCGGCGGGTGGTGGTGATCAGTCTGCGCCGGCGGCGGATCTCCGCGGCGCTGGGTGCGATCCTTCTCCCCGCTCGGCGCGGGGAGAAGCCGGTCGACCGCCGGTGGGGAGACGTCGGCGTGTCCTCGGCGCCGCGTCGTCGCCTGTGCAGGAGCCGACGCCTGTGCAGGAGCCGGCGCGCCCGATTCAGGGCCGGATCTCCGCCCTTCCCCGGAGCGTCCGGCAGTGATATGCAGTGAGGGAGAGCACATCACGGGGCGTCGACGGCGACGCCCCGCATGGTCGGAGCCCACGCGCGGCAGGAGCAGCCCATGACGGACATCGAGGAACTCCGCACCACCGAGGCTCATGTCTACGACGGGCCGGGCCGGGAGCTGCGGCGCGAGCAGCTGCACCTGCAGGGCCCGCAGACTGAGGAGGTGCTCCTCGACGTCGTCGCCTGCGGGGTGTGCCACACCGATCTGCACCTGCTCAAGGAGGAGATCGCGTTCCCGCATCCGGCGGTCGCTCGGCCATGAGGTCTCCGGCATCGTCCGCGCCGTCGGCACCGGCGTCGACCACGTCCGGCCGGGGGATCGGGTGGTCTGCAGCTTCATCATGCCCTGCGGCCGCTGCCGGCACTGCGAGCGCGGCCGGGACGACCTCTGCGAGGTCTTCTTCACCATGAATCGGCTGTCCGGCACGCTCTACGACGGCACCTCGCGGCTCAGCCGACCTGACGGCCGGCCGGTGGCGATGTACTCGATGGGCGGTCACGCACGGCAGGCGGTGGTGCCGATGCGAGCCGTCTTCGAAGTCCCCGACGGGGTGCCGCTGACCGACGCCGCGGTGCTGGGCTGCAGCCTCTTCACCGCCTGCGGGGCGATCAGCAGCGTCGCGAAGGTCCGACGCGGCGAGTCCGTGGCCGTCATCGCCGCCGGCGGGGTGGGACTGAGCATGATCCACCTGGCGCGGGCGGCCGGCGCCGAGCGCGTCGTCGCGCTCGACGTCGACGACGACAAGCTCGCTCTCGCCGAGGAGCTCGGAGCCACCGAGACCATCAACTCCACCCGTGCCGATCCGATCGAGAGTCTCCACGGTCTGCTGGGCCGCGGCGCCGACGTCGTCATCGAGGCGCTGGGCTCGACGGCCACCGCGAAGCTGGCCGTCGACCTGGTCGACGACGGCGGCCGGGCGGTGCTCGCCGGCGTCGCCCCGATCGGGCAGACCCTCGACGTCGACATCACCAGAGTGGTGCGCCGCAAGATCCAGATCCTGGGCACCTTCGGCGGCCAGGCTCACGAGACCATGCCGGAGGTGCTGCGCATGGTCGAGCAGGGCGGGATCGATCTGGAGCGTCTGATCACGAATCGGTTCGGCTTCGACGAGGTCGCCGAGGCCTATCGCGCGCTGGAGGAGCGGCGGATCCGCGGCCGCGGACTGATCGAGATCGCCCCCGAGCTCGACTGATACCCGCTGGGCCATCCGTGGGATATCTCGGTCGGCGCCCTCCGCATATGACGCCCGACGACGGCATGACGAGAGGCACGTGGCGGTGAACGTGCCCCCTCCGCTAGGATGAACGATGCTTCACGAGCAGTGACCGGGAGGCCGTGCGCCTCCACCGATCCTCCGATGGTCACTCACCAACCCCATGTTCACGGGTGGTCCAGGATCACGAAGCGGCTCGTCCTCGCCGAGCTCCTCGCCCCGTCGTCGGGCGATCTCGGTGCTGTATGGGACGGGCAAGAGCAGCGACGAAAGGATCGATGAGTTCGGCGCGGATCCCGCGCCACCCTCCCTCATTCCCCTCCGACGGGCGGCCGCGCCTGTTCGGACGACGGCATCCCCGGCGGACGGCCGCCCACCATCCCGACCGTCCGGCCTTCGACGCCTCGTCCGCGGCCGTCTCCGTCGCCTCCACGCCCAGCGCTTCATGCCCAGCAATGCCCAGCCGCGGCACGGCGTCGGCGGTGCACTGATCTGCATCGCTGTCGGCGCCGCGTCGCCGAGGACGCGACGCCCCACCGGGTGAGCGCGTCCGCCACGACTCTGGAGTCCGAATGATCGAACTGACACAGGTGCGCAAGGTGTTCCCCGGTGGGGTCACCGCGCTCGACGGGGTCGACCTGACCATCCCCGACGGCGAGATCCACGGGATCGTCGGCCGCTCCGGGGCCGGCAAGTCGACCCTCATCCGCTGCCTGACCGGGCTGGACTCGGCCACCTCCGGCAGCATCACCATCGACGGCGTCGACCTCGGCCGCGTCCGCGGCGCGGAGCTGATGAGCGCCCGGCGCAGCATCGGGATGGTCTTCCAGCACGTGAATTTGCTGGACTCGCGCACTGCGGCGAAGAACATCGCCCACCCGCTGGAGATCGCCGGCGTGCCGGCTGCTGCGCGGAAGCGTCGGGTCGACGAGCTGCTCGAGCTGGTGGGCCTCGCCGACCGGGCCGAGAGCTACCCCTCCCAGCTCTCCGGCGGGCAGAAGCAGCGGGTGGGCATCGCCCGCGCACTGGCCGCCGAGCCGCGCGTGCTGCTCTGCGACGAGCCCACCTCGGCGCTGGATGCGGCGACGACCCGGCAGATCCTCGAGCTGATCCGCGAGCTGCGCGATCGGCTCGGCATCACCGTGGTGATCATCACCCATGAGATGGGCGTGGTCCGCGAGGCCTGCGACGCCGTCTCGCTGCTGACCGAGGGCAGCATCGAGCGCACCGGCCGGCTGCTGGACGTCATCAGCGACACCTCCACGCCGCTGTCCAAGGAGCTCATCGCGCTGCCGCCGATCTCGGCGATGGAGCCCGGCGAGACGCTGGTGGAGGTGCTGGTCACCGCCGGCAGCCGGCTGGCCGACGTCGGCCGGCTCTTCTCGCTGCTGGCCGAGCACGGCGTCGAGGCCCCGGTCGAGGCCGGCACGGTGGAGACCATCCAGGGCGCGCAGATCGGTCGGCTGCACCTGCGGCCCGACGACGCGGGCACCGCCGAGGAGATCCGCCGTGTGCTCGTCGAGCAGGGCGTGCATGCCGAGGTCACCACCGCCGCGCAGGTCCGCGCCTTCGCCGACGAGCACCAGGCCGACGACGCCGAGGAGGAGAACCAGTGATCATCGCCGCCCAGGACGGCCTCTTCCTCGAGAACGAGGTCTTCGCCAACCAGCTGCCCGCCGCGATCCTCGAGACGATCTTCATGACGGCGGCCACCGGGATCATCGTCGCGCTGCTCGGCCTGCCGCTGGGCATCGCGCTGCACAACCTCGGCCCGAAGGGCCTGGCCCCGCGGCCGAAGACCTACCGGGTGGTCAGCATCCTGGTCGACATCGGCCGCTCCATCCCGTTCATCGTGCTGATGATCTCGTTGATCCCGTTCACGCGATTCATGGTCGGCACGGCGCTGGGCTGGCAGGCCGCCGTCGTGCCGCTGTCGGTCGGCGCCATCCCGTTCTTCGCCCGTCTGGTGGAGAACGCGCTGCGCGAGGTCGACGCCGGCAAGGTCGAGGCGGTGAAGATGATGGGCGCCTCCAGCCGCCACATCATGCGCCAGGTGCAGGTCCGCGAGGCGCTGCCCGGCATCGTCGGCGGCTTCACCGTCACCCTCGTCGCGCTGATCAGCTACACCGCCATGGCCGGCGCCGTCGGCGGCGGCGGACTCGGCGCACTGGCCTACAACTACGGCTACCAGCGGTATCAGGGCGACACCATGCTCGCCTGCGTGGTGCTGCTGGTGATCATCGTCGCGATCCTGCAGTGGACCGGCGATCGGATGGCCCGCACCATCGACCACCGCTGACCGCAGCTCCGGGGACGCCGCCGGAGGCGTCGTCCGGACCACCGCCTGATGAGAATCCTGACCACGAAAGGCAGAACTATGCACACCAGCACTGCACGTCGCTCGCTGAGCCTCTCGGCCGTCGTCGCGGCCTCGGCCCTCGCGCTGACCGGCTGCGGCCTGATGCCGGAGGAGGAGCAGACCGTCGGCACCGAGAACGAGGACGGCACCGTCACCCTGACCGTGGCGGCCAATCCGGTCCCGCAGGGTCAGATCCTGCAGTTCGTCGACGAGGAGCTCGCCGCCGACGCCGGCCTGGACATCGAGGTCAAGGAGTTCTCCGGCTATGCCGAGCAGAACCAGGCGCTGGCGGCCGGCGACGTCGACGCCAACTACTTCCAGCACGAGCCCTACTACGAGGCCGAGGTCGAGGCCAACGACTACGACTTCGAGCACTTCTCCGGCGTCCACATCGAGCCCTTCGCGCTGTACTCGAACTCGGTGGACAGCGTCGAGGACCTGCCCGAGGGCGCGCAGATCGGCATCAACAACGATCCCTCCAACCAGGGGCGCGCGCTGGCGCTGCTGCAGCAGGCGGATGCCATCACTCTGGAGGAGGGCGTCGACCCGGCCGACGCGGGCGTCAACGACGTCGCCGAGAACCCGAAGAACTTCGAGTTCGTCGAGGCCGAGGCCGCCTCGCTGGCCCGCACCCTCGACGACGTCGACGCCTCGGTCATCAACGGCAACAATGCTCTCGAGGCCGACCTCTCGGCGACCGAGGATGGGCTGATCGTCGAGGACGGCCAGGACAGCCCCTACGCCAACTTCCTGACCGTCCGCGCCGGCGACGAGGAGGACGAGAGCATCCAGACGCTCGACGAGCTGCTCCACTCCGACGAGGTGCGCAGCTACATCGAGGACACCTGGCCGGGCGGCGAGGTCATCCCGGCCTTCTGAAGCGGAGGCCTCGTCCGTCCCGCATCGAGCGGGGGATTCACTGCAGCTGCGGCGCGATTCAGGCCGGACAGCGGTAGTGGATCCCCCGCTCGACGTGCATCAGCCGCTCGCCTCGAGCAGCGTCTCCAGCAGGTGCAGCGCCGCGGTCTTCTCCAGCGGCGAGTTCTTGTTGCCGCACTTCGGCGACTGCACGCAGGAGGGGCAGCCGGCCTCGCAGCCGCAGCCGCGGATGGTCGCCGCCGTCGCCCGGATCCACTCCACCGCGGCGGCGTGGCCGCGCTCGGCGAAGCCCGCCCCGCCCGGGTGGCCGTCGTAGACGAAGATCGTCGGCTGTTCGGTGTCGGCGTGCAGCGCCGTGGAGACGCCGCCGATGTCCCAGCGGTCGCAGGAGGCGATCAGCGGCAGCAGCCCGATCATCGCGTGCTCAGCGGCGTGCAGCGCCCCGGGGATGTGCTCGGGGATCACTCCTGCCTCCGCCAGCGCGGTCTCCGGGGCGGTGATCCACACCGCCTGGGTGCGCAGCGTCGACGGCGGAAGGTCCAGCGGTTCGTCGGAGAGCACCTCCGAGCTGCCCAGCGCCTTGCGCTGGAAGCCGACGACGGCGGAGGTCACCTCCACCGCGCCGGCATGCAGCGCGAACCGTCCCCAGTCCGCCGAAGTGTCGGTGCCCAGCACCTCGATGGAGGTCGTCTCCCGGGCCTGGGTGTAGAACGGCGGCGACGCCGGAGTCACCAGCACCAGCGAGGCGTCCTGGTCGAGCTCCTCGACCACGTAGGTCCGTCCCTGGTGCACATAGACCGCGCCGGGATGAGCCTGCGGCTGGACCTGTCCGGATCCGATGTCGCCGATCAGCGTGCCGTCCTCGGCGTCGATGATGGTGTACGGTCCGCCGCCGTCGGAGCGCAGCGCCACCCAGCCGGCCGCCGAGGCCTCGTGGGCGAAGAACCAGCCGCGCGGCCGACGACGCAGATGCCCCTGCTCGGTCAGCGCGTCCACCAGCCAGCGCAGTCCGGCGAAGGGCGCCGGAGAGCCGTCGGAGGCGTCGGCCGGGACCAGCGGCAGCTCCTGCGCGGCGGCCAGCAGATGCGGTGCGGCCACATGCGGGTTCTCCGGATCGATGACCGCGTCCTCGACGGCGATGTCGAAGATGGCCTCGGGATGGTCGAGGAGATAGGCGTCCAGCGGGTCGTCGCCGGCGATGAAGAACGCGGCCCCGCGCTGGCCGTCGCGGCCGGCACGGCCGAGCTGCTGGAAGAACGACGCTCGCGTGCCGGGCCAGCCGGCGATGATCACCACGTCGAGGCCGGAGATGTCGATGCCCAGCTCCAGCGCCGGAGTGGAGGCGACGCCGTGCAGCCGGCCGGTGCGCAGCGCCTCCTCGAGCGCGCGCCGCTCCTCGGTGAGGTATCCCGAGCGATAGGCCGAGACGCGCGCGGTCAGCGCGCGGTCGACGTCGGCGAGGTTCTCGCCGGTGATCCGCGCGATCGTCTCCGCGCCGCGCCGGGACTTGATGAAGGCCAGCGTGCGGCGCCCGGAGACGACCATGTCGGTCAGCACGTCGGCCGCCTCCACGGTCAGGCTCCGCCGGGCCGGCGCGCCGGCGTCCCCGGTCTGCTCGGCCACGCTCGACTCCCAGAGGTAGGCGTCCACCGGTCCGTGCGGCGAGCCGTCCTCGGTCACCGAGACGACGCCGATCCCGTCGCTCTCGCCGGCGGCGTCCGCTTCGCCGTCCGCGTGGCCGTCTGCGTCGCCCGCCGGCGCGGAGCGGCCGATCAGCCGGGCGAAGGAGGTCGCGGGATCTCCGCTGGTGGCCGAGGCGCCGGCGAAGACCGGATGCGCCCCGTAGTGGGCGGCCACCCGCCGCAGGCGGCGCAGCAGCAGCGCCACGTGTGAGCCGAAGATCCCGCGGCAGCTGTGCGCCTCGTCGACGATCACGCAGCACAGTCGGGCGAAGAACCGCGCCCACCCGCGGTGGTTGGGCAGGATGCCGACGTTGAGCATGTCCGGATTCGTCAGCACCACATTGGCGTGCTGGCGGATCCAGGCGCGCTCCTCCACGGCAGTGTCGCCGTCGTAGGCCGCCGGACGGATCCCGCTGTCGTCGCCGGTGGGTCCGGTGGCCTCGGCGAGTTCGCTCAGCGCCTCGAGCTGATCGCCGGCCAGCGCCTTGGTGGGGGAGAGGTAGAGCATCGTGGCCCCGCCGCGGCAGATCGCCGAGAGGCCGGCCAGCTGGGTGCCCAGCGATTTCCCGGAGGCGGTGCCGGTGGCCAGGATGACGTCCCGGCCGGCGTGCAGGGACTCGGCGGCGCGGACCTGATGGGTGTAGAGCGCGGAGACGCCCACCTGCCGATAGCCGGCGCGCAGATCGTCGGGCACCCACTCCGGCCACGCGGCGGTGCGCGCCGTGCGCGCCGGCAGGGTGCGCACATGCCGCAGCGGGCCGGACCCGTCCATCTGCGTGGAGAGCCCGGCCCGCCGCAGCAGGTCGAGGGGGTCGTCTCCGGCGTGCGCGGCGCCGGTCATCGCTGCCCCGGGATCACTCGCTGAGGTGGTCGAACTGCGAGTGCGAGGGACGGGTGCGGCCGGTATCGGTGGCGGTGTAGACGTGCACGTCGCCGATCAGCGTCCAGCCGAGGTACTCGTAGAGCTCCTGGCCGTCCACGTTGGCGACCAGCAGGCCGTCGTCGACGTCGTCCTCCAGCGCGATGGCGATCAGCGCCCGGGTGACGAAGGTCCCCAGACCCTGCCGGCGGTAGTCCGGGTTGGTGTAGATGCGGTCGAGCACCGCGACGCTCTCCACCAGTGCGACCCGGCCGCGGGCGGCGACGGTCTCGCCGTCGTGCACGGTGAACAGCGTCCAGCCGTCCTTGTCCTCGCGCTGGGTGGTGTATCCCTCCGGGGTGATCGGGTCCTCGACGTCCTGGGTGGACATGTCGACGACCATCAGCTTCTCCTCGTCGGAGATCTGCTCCAGGCCGTCCATCGCCTGCGAGCTCAGAGCCTCGGCGCCCGGCTCGGCGATGACGGTCAGCAGGCGCCCGGGAGTGTCGACCACGGCGTCGACGGCGGCCTTCACATCGGTCTCCTCGGCGGCGTGGACGACGTACTCCCACTCGTCCGAGTCGCCGGAGCGCAGGGCCGAATGGACGTTGCCGTCGTGCTCGACGTCGTAGTCATGGGTCCGCGCCCATCCGGTCACCCAGATGCGGACGAGGGCGTCGTTCAGCTCAGCAGTCATGACTCGACTATATGAAGAAAACCGCCTCCTGTGGGAGGGGCGACGTCGCCCGGGTTCCTCGTCCGGGCGCCTGATCGGCGTCGTTCCGGGGATCAGCCGATGTCGGGAAAGTTCCTCCACAGCCCGTCGGAGTCGCCGTGAGACCCCGTGGGCTCCGATGAGTCCCCAGGAGGCGCCGTCGCCGGTATCCTCGTCGGTCGTGAGCATCTCGCGCATCGTCCTGTACTACACCTTCACCCCGCTCTCCGACCCGGAGGCGGTGAAGCTCTGGCAGCTCGCCCTCTGCCGGGAGCTGGGGCTGCGCGGACGCATCATCGTCTCGCCGCACGGGATCAACGGCACGGTCGGCGGCGAGGTCGACGCGGTGAAGCAGTACGCCAAGCGGACCCGGGCCTACGGGCCCTTCGCGGACCTGGAGTTCAAGTGGTCC
>NZ_AFRW01000004.1 GCF_000220985.1 Nesterenkonia sp. F | reverse complement strand
AGGTCGCGGGCGGGTCGCCGGGTCCTCCGGCCGAGCCGCCCGCGGGGCACGGCACCTCGCGGGGCGGCGAGGTGTCGGGCGGATCACCGGCGGGAGCTGCTTTCCGGCGAGGATCAGCTCCAGTCGACGCTGAGGTACTGCGGCTCGGTGAACTCCTCGATGCCGAAGGCCCCGCCCTCGCGGCCGATGCCGGCCTGCTTCACGCCGCCGAAGGGCGCGCTCGGATCCGAGACTGCGCCCCGGTTGATGCCGACCATGCCGGCCTCGAGCCGCTCGCCGATCTGCATCGCGTGCTTCAGATCGCCGGAGTAGACGTAGGAGGACAGCCCCACCTCGGACTCGTTGGCGCGGGCGATCATCTGATCCTCGTCGGTGTAGACGACCACCGGGGCCACGGGCCCGAAGATCTCCTCGCCCAGGATCGCCGCATCGGCGGGGACGTCGGCCAGCAGCGTCGGGGCCACGAAGGCCTCCAGATCCAGCCCCTCGCCCGCCGGCGCGGCGGCCTGGTGGGCGATGCGCGCCCCGGCGGCGACGGCGTCGTCGATCATCCCGCGGATGCCCGCGGCGGCCTTCGCATGGATCACCGGGCCGACGTCGGCCCCTGCCGCGGGGTCCCCGACCTGCAGCGCCTCGATCTTCGCGCCGAAGGCGGCGATGAACTCCTCGGCGACGTCGGCGTGGACGTAGAAGCGGTTCGCCGCCGTGCAGGCCTGCCCGGAGTTGCGGAACTTGGCGACCATCGCCCCTTCGACGGCGGCGTCGACGTCGGCGTCGGCGGTGACGATGAACGGCGCGTTGCCGCCCAGCTCCATGGAGGTGTTGACCACCCGCTCGGCGCACTGGGCCAGCAGCGTGCGGCCCACCGGCGTGGAGCCGGTGAAGGAGAGCTTGCGGACCCGCTCGTCGGCGAGCCAGGCGGAGACCACGCGCGAGGAGCTGGAGGTGGTGGCGACCTGCACCGCGTCGGCGGGCACGCCGGCGCCGATGAGCAGCTCGACGATCCGCAGGGCGGTCAGCGGGGTCTCGCCGGCGGGCTTGACCAGCACCGTGCAGCCGGCCGCCAGCGCCGGAGCGATCTTGCGAGTGGCCATCGCCGCGGGGAAGTTCCACGGGGTGATCAGCACCGAGACGCCCACCGGGTGGCGGGTCACCACATTGCGCACACCGCCGGCCGGAGCCTCGGTGTACTGACCGGGCGCCCGCACGGCCTCCTCGGCATACCAGCGGAAGAACTCCGCGGCGTATTTCACCTCGGCGGCGGCGTCGGCGCGGGACTTGCCGTTCTCGGCGACCATCAGGTCGGCCAGGTGGTCGGCGTCGTCGAGCATGGCCCGGTGGGCGGCCATCAGCACCTCGGCACGGTGCCGGGGCGCAGTGGCCCGCCACTGTTCGAAGGCGGCCTGGGCGGCGTCGACCTGGGCCGCGGCCTGATCGGCGGTGGTGTCGGGGACGCTGTCGATCACCGCACCGGTGGCGGGGTTGAGCACGTCGAAGGTGGTCATGGGGTTCCTCCCGGAGGACGAGATGCCCGGCGGGGCGCCGCGCGGGCGGATGGATGGTTCAGGCCGCGGCCAGGGCGTCGGTGATGATCTGCAGCCCTTCGTCGAGGAGCTCGTCGCCGATGCTCAACGGCGGCAGCAGGCGGATCACGTTGCCGTGGGTGCCGCAGGTCAGGGTGATGACGCCGGCGTCGCGGGCCGCGGCGGCCGCCCGCGCGGTCAGCGCGGCGTCGGGGGCGCCGGTGGCCGGATCCACCAGCTCGACGGCGAGCATCGCACCGCGACCACGCACCTCGGCGATGCGAGCATCGCGCTGCGCCGCCGCGCGCAGATGGGCGACGGCGCGCTCCTCGATCTCCCGCGCCCGCTGCAGCAGCCCGTCGCGCTCGATGGTCTCGATCGCGCCGACGGCGGCGGCGCAGGCCACCGGGTTTCCGCCGTAGGTGCCGCCGAGCCCGCCGGCGTGGGCGGAGTCCATGACCTCGGCGCGGCCGGTGACCGCCGAGAGCGGCATGCCGCCGGCGATGCCCTTCGCGGTGGTGATCAGGTCGGGCTCGATGCCCTCGTGCTCGGAGGCGAACCACCGGCCGGTGCGGGCGAATCCGGTCTGGATCTCGTCGGCGATGAACAGCACGCCGTTCTGACGGCACCAGTCGACGATCGCCGGCAGGAAGCCCGGGGCCGGGACGATGAAGCCGCCCTCGCCCTGGATGGGCTCCATGATCACCGCAGCCAGGTTCTCCGCGCCGATCTGGGTCTGCAGCTGGTCGATGGCCCGGGCTGCGGCGGCGGCGCCGTCGAGCTGGTCATGCAGCGGGTAGGAGCCCGAGGCCCGGTAGATCTCCGGGGCGAAGGGCCCGAAGCTGTGCTTATAGGGCTTGTTCTTCGCCGTCAGCGCCATCGTCAGCGTGGTGCGGCCGTGATAGGCGTTGTCGAAGGCGGCCACCGCCTGCTTGCCGGTGTGCGCGCGGGCGACCTTGACCGCGTTCTCCACCGCCTCGGCGCCGGAGTTGAACAGCGCAGTGCGGGTCTCGCCGGGCACCGGGGAGAGCTCGGCGAGCTTCTCGGCGACCTGCAGGTACCCCTCGTAGGGGGTGACCATGAAGCAGGTGTGGGTGAACTGCTCGACCTGCTGCTGCACGCCGGAGACCACCCGCTCGGCGCTGGCGCCCACGCTGGTGACCGCGATGCCGGAGCCGAAATCGATCAGTCGGTTGCCGTCGACGTCCTCGACGATCCCGCCCGCGGCGCGCACGGCGTAAGTCGGCATGATCGAGGAGACCCCGGCGGGCACGACGGCGCCCTGGCGCTCCTGCAGTGCGCGCGCCTGCGGACCGGGGATCTCGGTGGCCAGCCGGCGGGACTGCGGCAGCTCGGCGGTCTCGGCGGTCTCGGCAGCGGTGGGTGCAGTGCTCATGGCGGCTCCTCGGGCGGGGGGGGGGCGGGAACGTCTCCCCTCGATGATGACGGGACCCAGATATGCCGTCTAATGCCCATTCTTCATGATCTGTATGCTTGGTAGGCATGGAACATCGTCTGCTGCGCTACTTCGTCGCCGTCGCCGAGGAAGGCACCGTCTCCGCCGCCGCCGACACGCTTCACATGACCCAGCCCGCCCTCTCCCGGCAGATCCGCTCGCTGGAGGATGACCTGGGACTGACCCTCTTCGACCGGACCGGCCCCCGGCTGGCGATGACCAGCGAGGGGCGCGCCTTCCTGACCACCGCGCGGCAGGTGCTGCAGGCCCACGACCACGCCCGCGGATACGCCCGCCGGCTCGCCGCCGGACGTCTGGAGCATGTCGGCCTCGCCGCGCCAGGCACCACGCTGGTCGACGTCGTCGCGCCGTTCGTGGCCACCTTCACCGCCGGAGACCCCGTCCCCTCGGTGACCGAGATCCCCGTCGACGCCGATCCGCGCCTGCTGGTCTCCGCGCACGACCTCGTGGTGGTCGCCCATGCGCCGGGCGATCAGGTCGCCTCACGACGGCTGGCCGAGCTGCCGGTGTGGGCCTGCGTGCCCGCGGGCCACCGGTGGGCCGGACGCGACGCCGTCGCGCTGGAGGAGCTGGTCGAGGAGCAGCTGGTGCTCACCTCGCGCGACTATATGGCCCGCCGCCTGCTCGACGGCGCCCTGGAGGTCGCCGGATCGGCCCCGCGCGGAGTGGTCGAGGCCCGGCACAGCCGTGTGGCTCAGGCCCTGGCGGCGGCTGGCCGCGGCGTCGCCGTGGTCACCGACGACCCGCACTTCGCGCTGGTTCCGCTGCGCATCATCACCGCCGGCGGGGACCTGCGGGTGCGACTGACCGCCGCGTGGCGTCCGGCGCACCACGCCGCGGCGACGCTGGAGGCGCTCGTCGAGCGGCTCCGCAGCTTCAGCGCCGAGCGCTACGGCCCCACGGTGGGCTGACCTCTCGGCGCCGCGCCCAGTCCGGGGCGTGCTCCGGGCGCGGTCCGATGCCGATCAGCGCCGCCGGCCCGACGGTCAGCTCCGGACGTCGCCGCAGCAGCTCTGCCGCGGCGCCGGGCATCCGCAGCTCGGCGCCGTCGTCGAACAGCCGCGCCAGGCCGCGGTGCAGCACGCGCTGCAGCCCTTGGATCGCGATCGCCGGCGGCCGGCGGCGGCGCTGGACCGCGGCGACGTCGGCGTCGCTGAGCGTCCCCTCGCGCAGCGGTGCCGCGAGCAGGCGCGCGGCGGCCACACCGTCCTGGACGGCAAGATTGATCCCGACCCCGCCGACCGGCGACATCGCGTGGGCGGCGTCGCCGATGGCCAGCAGCCCGCGCCGCCACCACCGGCGAGCACGGTCCAGCCGCACGTCCAGCACGTGGACGTCCTCCAGCGACAGCCCGGCCGCAGCCTCGACGAACTCCGGGAAGGCGGCGGCGACCTGCTCGCGGAACCAGCCGACCCCGCGGGCGCGCAGCGCGGCGTCGGAGCCTTTGGGGATGAGCATCGCCGCCTGGAAGTAGGTCCCGCGCGGGATCGCGACCACCGGCAGCTCGCCGCCGGTGCGCGGGAAGAGCGTGTGGCCCGCCGCCTCCTCCGACTCCGCGTCCTCGGCGTCGAGACGGAACCACCAGGCATCCATCGGCACGGCGTGCTCGATCATCGACAGTCCCGCCTCCCGGCGGACGATCGAGCCGCGGCCGTCGGCGGCGATCGTCAGCAGCGCGGAGAGCTCATGGGCGCCGCCGTCGGCGTCGCGCCATCTCACCCCGGTGATCTGCTCAGTCCCGGAGGCGTCGCGGCGTCGCCGCAGCCCGGTGACCTCGGCGTCCATGATCAGTCGGAAGCTCGGCTCCTCGGCGGCGGCCGCGGCGAGCAGGTCCAGCAGATCCCACTGAGGAGCCAGCGCGACGTAGGGGTAGGGGTGGTCCAGCCGGCGGAAGTCGCCGGTGGTGACCAGCGACCCGTCGGCGGCGGGCACCCGCGCGGTCTCCATGCGATGCCAGTCGATCTGGGCGAAGCGGTTCATCAGCCCGAGCTCGTCGAGCAGCAGCAGCGTGGAGGGGTGGATGGTGTCGCCGCGGAAGTCGCGGAGGAAGTCGCCGTGCTTCTCCAGCACGACGACGTCGACGCCGGCGCGGGCGAGCAGCAGCCCGGTGACTATGCCGGCGGGTCCTCCGCCGACGATCACGCAGGTGGTGTCCCGGTCCATGGAGTCTGCCCTCCCTCGGGCTCGTCGGGTGCCTGCCGGGCCGCGGCACATGCGGTGGCTCAATCGTCACCCTCTGACGACCGATCGACAAGGGACGATGCACGGAACCGCCGCTTCGCGACGGCATTTTGTGCAACAATCCATTGCCCCGATTGTTGAACAACCGCTACTGTGTGGTGCATTCGCCGAATAGATCCACGTCACATCCGGGCGGCATCATCGCCCGCCGACCAGCACCACGTCCGAGGGAGCAGATCTGTGACCGACCCCGCCGCGACCCCGCCGACAGCCTCGCCCGCCGAGACGACCCGCCGTCGCACCCGACGCCGCCGCACCGCGCTGCTGGGCGCCATGTTCCTGATGGCGACCAGCGCCGTCGGGCCGGGATTCATCACCCAGACCGCGACCTTCACCCACCAGCTCGGCGCAGCCTTCGCCTTCGCCATCCTGATCTCGGTGCTCGTCGACATCGCCGTCCAGCTCAACGTCTGGCGCGTGCTCGGCCTCTCCGGGCTCTACGCCCAGCAGCTGGGCAACCGGGTGCTGCCCGGCGCCGGCTGGGCCCTCGCGGCCCTGGTGTTCTTCGGCGGCATCGTGTTCAACGTCGGCAACATCGCCGGTGCGGGAATGGGACTCAACGCGCTGACCGGCCTCGACGCCCGCATCGGCGGCGGGATCTCCGTGGTCCTGGCGCTGCTGATCTTCCTCTCCCGCAAGGCCGGCGTCGCCCTGGACCGTGTGGTGGTCGCCTGCGGGGCGGTGCTGATCCTGCTGATGATCACCATGGCGGTCACCACCGCTCCCCCGGTCGGCGAGGCGATGCGTCAGACCGTGATGCCGGAGCAGGTCGACTTCTTCGTGATCACCACCCTCGTCGGCGGCACCGTCGGCGGCTACATCACCTACGCCGGCGCCCACCGGCTGATCGCCTCGGGCAACACCGGCGCGGAGAACATCGGCGCGATCACGCGCACCTCGGTGCTGGGCATCATCGTCGCCAGCATCATCCGCTTCCTGCTGTTCCTGGCGATCCTCGGCGTCGTCGTCACCGGGGCCTCGCTGGCCGAGGACGACGTCGCCGCCGACGCCTTCGGCGCCGCCCTGGGGGAGATCGGGCTGCGGACCTTCGGCCTGGTCTTCTGGGTCGCGGCGATCACCTCGATCCTCGGGGCGACCTTCACCTCGGTGAGCTTCCTGGTCACCGCACGCACCGGCGAGCGCACGCGCAACTGGTTGGCCGGCGGCTTCCTGGCGGTCACCGGCGCGATCTTCCTGAGCGTCGGACAGGCCCCGCAGACGCTGCTGATCATGGCCGGAGCCGTCAACGGCGCCGTGCTGCCGCTGGGCTTCACGGTGATCCTCTGGGCCGCCTGGCGTCGCCGCGACCTGATGCAGGGCCGACGGCACCCCGCCTGGCTGCTGATCATCGGGGTGCTGGCCTGGGCGCTGACGCTCTACATGGGCGCGAGCTCGCTGGGCGGGCTGGCCGAGCTCTGGCAGGCGGGCTGATCATGGATGCAGACTGCGTTGCCTCTGGAGTTCGGGCCCGAACCCCTCCGAACAGCACGGGGTTAAGGCCCGAACTCCAGAGGCAAAGCCCGAGGAGGGAGCGACGATGACGACGCCGACCGATGACCGACTCTCCCCCGCGCAGGCGCGGGGCCGGTTCCGCGCAGGACTGCGCACGCCCACCAGCGGGTGGGTGCCGGGGGCCGCGCAGGCCAACGTGCTGGCCCTCCCCCGCGACATGGCCTTCGACATGCTGCTCTTCGCCCAGCGGAATCCGAAGGCCTGCCCCGTCCTCGGAGTCCTCGAGGCCGGGCAGCTGAGCTCGGAGCTGCTGGCCGGCGGCGACATCCGCACTGACGTCCCCGCCTACCGGGTCTACCGCGACGGCGCCCTGGTCGCCGAGCCGGACGACGTCGTCGAGCACTGGCGCGAGGATCTGGTGACCTTCCTGCTGGGTTGCAGCTTCACCTTCGAGACGCCGCTGCGCCGGGCCGGCATTCCGCTGCGACACCAGCAGCTGGGCATCAACGTGCCGATGTTCCGCACCACGCGCCGCTGCGCCCCGGCCGGAATGCTCTCCGGACCGCTGGTGGTCTCGATGCGGCCGATTCCGGCCGAGCAGGTGGCCGACGCGGTCCGCATCTCCTCCCGCTTCCCCGGAGTCCACGGGGCGCCGGTGCATGTGGGCGACCCCGCCGCACTGGGCATCGGAGACCTCGCGGCCCCGGACTTCGGCGACGCCGTCGACGTGCCCGACGGCTGGCTGCCGGTGTTCTGGGCCTGCGGCGTGACCCCGCAGGCGGCGGTGATGGAGTCGCGCCCCGAGCTGGCGATCAGCCACGCGCCGGGACACATGCTGATCACCGACCTGCCGGAGGCCGAGCTCCAGGTGCCCTGAGCGCGCCTGCCGACCGCACTGCGGCGCTCACACCCCGAGGCCGTGCAGCCCGTCGGCGCCGCGATAGGCGGCCTTCTCCGGCGGCCGCCGACGCTCCAGGGCGGCGTCGTCGACGGCGAAGACCTGCACGCCCAACGGGTGGCAGTGGGCCAGCTGCTCCTCGGTCGAGGCCGCCTCGGGGCCCCACATGTGCACCGAGAGGTCCCCGCCCGGACAGGTGGACAGCGCCATGAGCAGGTCGACTTCGGCGAAGATCTCCACGTAGTCGTCCGGCCTCGCCGGGCAGGCATCCATGAAGTACTCGTGGCGGTGGTTGAGCCCGGCCATCTGGAAGACGTTGAGCACGTCGTGGACGTCGAGCTCGGTCAGCCCGTGGGGCAGCACCGCCCGGGTGAGATTCGAATGGCAGTGCCGGTCGAAGTCCTCGCCGGAGAGCATCCGGTTCACATACGGATCGCAGCGGGTGCCCAGCAGATCGTGGATCACCGCGGCGTCCGGGTGGTCGGCGAGCGTGTCGGCGATCATCGTCGCCAGCGGCCGCAGCGCCGGCAGCGTGGACCAGAAGCGGTCGTGGACGGTCATCGAGGAGCGCTGCAGCTGCCGGGTCCGCGCCGCCCAGAACCGCTCCCGCGGGTCGTGCAGGTTCCACAGGTTCAGGTCGCCGACCTGCGGACCGTCGGTCTGGTGGATCCGCACGATATGCCCGGCCGGCACCTGCCAGGCCCGCCCGGAGCGGATCGGGATCTCGAACTCCTCCACCAGCCGCCGGTCCGCGGCGGCGACGGCGGCATAGAGGCCGCGGTCGACGTCGAGCGCCCCGCCGGGCGGCGACTGGTAGGCCGCGCGCCGGGTGTAGATCCGGCCGGCGGAGGCGTCGTCGCCGCCGCGCGCGGGGCTCGTGCCGGCGCCGGGGCCGGTGTCGTCGGCAGTCATGGGGCCTCCTGTCGTCTCGTGCCGGCGCGGAGCGGCTCCGGCCGTCAGCCGCGCGGCGTCCGGAGCATCGGGCAGTGCGGGATGCCGTCCTCGAGGTAGTCCTCGCCGGCGCGGACGAATCCGAAGCGTCCGTACCACTGCTCCAGATGCGCCTGCGCGCCCAGACGGATCGTCGCCTCAGGGCGGCAGAGTTCGATCCCCCGCTCGAGCAGCGCGCCGGCCAGCCCACGGCCGCGGGCGTCGGCGCGGGTGACGACGCGGCCGATGGACGGCTCGGCGTCGTGCACGCCCAGCACCCGCTGGGCGGCGACCAGCTCCCCGTCCTCATGGGCGAGGAGCTGGACGGTGTCATCGAGCAGGTCCCGGCCGTCGATCTCCGCATACGGGCATTCCTGCTCGACGACGAAGACGTCGACGCGCAGCTTCAGCACATCGTGCAGCTCGCGGACGGTGAGCTCCTCGGGCCGTCGGGTGGTGAAAGTCGTGGTCACCTGCTCAGGCTATCGCGACACCTCCCCGAGGGAATGTCCGACGCTGACGGCGCGCTGCACCCGTCCGGCGCCGCCTCGACGCGGCGCCGAGCCGCCCGCGCCCGTGTCCCGCACGGACGCCTCAGCTGCAGGAGGAACCACGCAGACGTCATCGCGCCCCGCCTCGAGTCTCTCGGAGGCCCCCGGCTCCCCCGCCCCGCCGTCGCCGTCGCCGCGGCGCCTGCTGGTCGGCTTCTTCGCCGCCTCCGTCTCCCTGGTGCTGATCTTCGTCGGCGCCGGGACTCCGATCCCGCTCTTCCCCACCTACCGGCTCGAGGACGGGCTGACCAACGCCGACCTCGCCGCCGCGGCGGCGACCTACATGGTCGCCGCGGCCTTCTCGCTGCTGGTGCTGGGCCGGCTCTCCGACCACTTCGGGCGCCGCCCGGTCGCCGTCGTCGCGCTGGTGCTGGCCGCCGGCGGGATGGGGGCGCTGCTGACCGTCGACGGCGAGGCCCCGCTGCTGCTGGGACGCGGGCTCCAGGGGCTGGCCACCGGCATCGCCACCAGCGCGCTGGGCGCCTATGTCATCGACTCTGCCCCGAGACGACCGCCCTGGCTGGCGGCCGTGGTCACCTCGGCGGCGCCGATGCTGGGCATTCCGACCGGCGCGCTGCTCTCCGGCGCCCTGGTGGACCACGGCCCCGATCCGCGGCATCTGACCTACGGAGTGGTGCTCGTCGGGCTGCTGGCGGCCGGGCTCGCCGTCGCGCTGAGCCCGGAGACGACGGCGCGCACCTCGCTGCGGCGCGCGGCGGCCTCGCTGCGACCGCGGATCACGGTGCCGCGCGGCGCCGGCCGCCCGCTGCTGGCGATGTCCGCGCTGATCCTGGCGACCTGGTCGGTCGGCGGCTTCTACCAGTCCTTCGGCCCTTCGATCACCACCGACCATCTCGGCTCGACCTCGGCGCTGGTGGCCGCGGCGGTGTTCTCCTCGTTCACCATGCTGAACATGATCGGCGGACCGCTGACGGCGAGGCTGCGCCCGGTCCTCGGCCTCCGCCTCGGCGCGGCCGCCTACGTGCTCGTCCTCGCCGGGATCCTGGCCTCGCTGGCGGCCGGGGCCATCGTGCCCTTCGTGGTCCTCAGCCTGGTCGCCGGCATCACCCAGGGCGCGGCCCAGACCGGCGGGATGCGCACGCTGCTGCCGATGACCTCTCCCGGCGAACGTGCTGGCCTGGTCTCGACGATCTACCTGGTCAACTACTCCTCGGCGGCGATCCCCTCGCTGATCGCCGGACGACTCACCGAGCACCTCTCGCTGGTGACGATCGGCCTGGGCTACGGCGTGCTCGCGCTGCTGGCGGTCACCGCCGCACTGGTCCTCTCGCGGAGCCCGCGGCAGGGCTGAGGACGGCACGGCCCGGCCGCTCCGCGGATGGGCTCAGGACAGGCGGGCGCCCAGCAGCTGCTCGGCGTGGTCGAAGTAGGACTCCATATGCCGTTCGGCGCCGTCGCGGTCGTCGGCGCGCAGCAGCCGCACCAGCTCGGCGTTGCCGGCGGCGAACTCCACGTGGAAGGTCGGCTCGCCGCGCATCACGTGGAAGACCAGGCGCATCCGCGCCAGGATCCGCTCCATGAAGGTGCTCAGCTGCTCCGAGCCGGCCTGGGCGACCAGCCGGCGGTGGAAGCGCTGGTTGGCCTCGGCGACGGCGGCGACGTCGTCGGCCGCGGCGCGCTGCTGCGCATGTTCGACCAGGGCGGCCAGCTCCTCCAACGCCGGGGCGTCGAAGGCCGCCTGACGCACGGCGCCGATCTCCACGACCCGACGGACCCGGTAGATCTCAGCGAGATCCTCCAGCGTGGGCGCGTGGACGAAGACCCCGACGTTCGGCCGCCGCTCGGCCAGCCCTTCGGCGCCCAGAGTCTGCAGCGCGCTGCGCAGCGTGTGCCGCGAGACCTCGAGCTCGTCACAGAGCTGGACCTCGGGCAGCTTCGCGCCCGGAGGGATCTCCCCGGCGGCGATCCGCGCGCGCAGCACCGCCGCGGCGCGTTCGGCGCGCTGGGCCGTCTCGCCGCGCGGTTCGGCGTCCTCGGTGCGATCCATGGGCTCCACACTATCGAGTCCGCCCGGAGGCGGCGGCGCGGCAGCACGACGACGGCGAGCGCCGGGGACCGGTGAGGCTCAGCGGATCGTGCCGAGCCGCTGCCCGACCTCCAGCATCTCGCCGGGCTCCAGCTCAGCGTGCTCCAGCGTGCCGGCCTGCGGCGCAGTGACCGTGTGCTCCATCTTCATCGCCTCGACGACGGCGAGCGCGTCGCCGGCCGCGACGACGGTGCCGTCCTCGGCGGCCCAGCGCACCAGCGAGCCGCCGACCGGAGTGGTCACCGCACCGACCTCGGCACCCGACCGGTCGACGTCGGCGTCGGCTCCTCCCGCTCCGCCCGCCGGATCGCCCCCGCCCAGTCGGCGCAGCAGCGCGGCGGGCAGCCCGAGCCCCACCGTCCGGCCGTCGAGCTCCACGGTGGTGCGCAGCATCTGCTGCTCGCGGTGGCGCAGTGCGGCGGCCAGATGCTCGGACTCGCCCAGCGCGGCGTCGAACTCCTCCTCGATCCAGCGGGTGTGCACGCCGAAGCTGCGCGCGCCGTCGGCGGCGCGGAAGGCCGGGTCCTCGAGCACCGCCCGGTGGAAGGGCAACACGCTGGGCACGCCCTCGATGCGCATCTCGGCCAGCGCCAGCCGCGCCCGGCGCAGCGCGGTCTCGCGGTCCGGGCCGGTGATGATCAGCTTGCCGATCATCGAGTCGAAGGCCGCCGGGATCTCGTCGCCGCCGCGCACGCCGGCGTCGAGGCGCACCCCGGGCCCGGTCGGCGGGTCGAAACGTTCGACGAGGCCGGGAGTGGGCAGGAAGCCCAGCGCCGGGTCCTCGGCGTTGAGCCGGAACTCGATCGCGTGCCCGCGCGGCGCCGGATCCTCGGGGAGGCTCAGCGGCTCGCCCGCGGCGACGCGCAGCTGCTCGACGACCAGGTCCACCCCGGAGGTCTCCTCGGTCACCGGGTGCTCGACCTGCAGCCGAGTGTTGACCTCCAGGAAGCTGACCAGCGGCTCCGAACCGGCATCGTCGACGTCGCTGAGCAGGTACTCCACCGTGCCGGCGCCGACGTAGCCGGCCGCCGAGCAGATCGCGGCCGCCGAGGCGCGGATCCGCTCCTCCACTCCGGCGGGCAGGAAGGGCGCCGGGGCCTCCTCGACGAGCTTCTGCCCGCGGCGCTGCAGCGAGCAGTCGCGCAGCCCCACGACGACGACGTTCCCGTGCGCATCGGCGATCACCTGCGCCTCGACGTGCCGCGGGCGGTCGAGGAAGCGCTCGACGAAGCATTCGCCGCGGCCGAAGGCGCCCTCGGCCTCGCGCACGGCCGAGGCCCAGGCCTCCTCGACGGCGTCGAGGTCGCGGACGACCCGCATGCCGCGTCCGCCGCCGCCGTGGGCGGCCTTGATGACCACCGGCAGCCCGTGCTCGGCGGCGAAGTCCCGCACCGCCTCCGAGCCGTCGACCGGCCCGTCGGTGCCCGGGGCCAGCGGGGCGTCCACGGAGGCGGCGAGCTCGCGGGCGGCGACCTTGTCCCCGAGCGTCTCGATCGTCTCCGGCGAGGGGCCGATCCAGGTCAGGCCGGCGTCGATGACCGCACGGGCGAAGTCGGCGTTCTCGGAGAGGAAGCCGTAGCCGGGGTGGACGGCGTCGGCGCCGGTGGACTGCGCGGCCTCCAGGATCTTCTGCTGATCCAGGTAGGTCTCGGCCGCCGTGGTCCCGGCCAGCGGCACGGCGACGTCGGCCAGGGCCACGGCGAGCGAGTCGGCGTCCTGGTCGGCATGGACGGCGACCGTCTCCATACCCTGCTCGGCGGCGGCGCGGATGATGCGCACGGCGATCTCTCCGCGGTTGGCGATGAGGAGTCGTCTCATGGGGAGTCCTGGGTCGTGGGGTCGGAAGGGCGCGCGGCCGGTACGTCGACGCCGTCGACGGCACGCAGCCGCAGGTGCTGGCCGGGAGCAAGCTGCGCGGCGGCCGTGAGGTCCGCGGCGAGGACGACGCCGATCACCGGGTAGCCGCCGGTGACCGGATGGTCGTTGAGGAAGAGCACCGGCAGGCCCGACGGCGGCACCTGCAGCGCCCCGCGCGGCACGCCCTCGCTGGGCAGCTCGCCGGTGCGGGCCCGGCGCAGCGGACGCGGCGCGTCGTCGCCGGCAGAGGCGGCGGCAGAGGCTTCGGCCTCGCCGTCGGCGGCGCCGGCCTCCTCCCCCAGCTCCAGCCGCACGCCGATCCGGTCGGCCTGCGTGGAGACCCGCCAGACCTGGCGCTGCAGCCGCTCCAGCTCCGCGGCGTCGAACCAGTCGTCCCGCGGGCCGGAGATCATCCGCAGCGTGATCGCGCCGTCCTCGTCGGGCTCCGGCAGCGTGCTCGGCTCCTCCGCGCCGACCGGGGTGAGGGCACCGTCGGCGAGCGCGAGCCGGTCGCCGGCCTGCAGCGGTGCCGGCCCCAGCCCGGACATGGTGTCGGCCGAGACGCTGCCCAGCACCGGCTCGGCGGCGAATCCGCCGCGGACGGCGACGACGCCGCGCAGCCCGCGGCGCGGAGCGGAGAGGGTCAGCGTCTCACCGGCGGTCACCGCGAAGGGGGCGCGCAGCGCCGGCGCGCGCGTGCCGCCGTCGCCGCCGTCGCCGTCGTCGACGCGCAGGCCGATCTCGGCGCCGGTCACCGCGAGCACCACCGTCCGCCGCGCCTGCAGGCGCAGCCCGCCCTGGAGGGCCTCCAGCACGGCGGCGTCGGCGGTGTTGCCCACCAGCCGGTTCGCCTGGCGCATCGCGGCCTCGTCGGCGACGCCGGCGCGCGAGACCCCGAGGTCGCTGAGGCCTTCGCGGCCGAGGTCCTGGACCAGCGTCTGCAGACCGGGGTCGAGCACCTCGAGCGCCGCCGGCTCCGTCGCGGCGTCCGGACGTCCCTGGACGGCCTCGTCGGCCGCCGAACCCGGCCGCAGCGTGGCCAGCTCACGCACCGGCCGATGGCGGACGACGTCGCCGGGGCGCACCAGCGCCGGCGACTCCCCCGCCGCGGCGCGGTCGAGATCCCACATCGCCGCAGCGGTGCGGCCGATCAGCTGCCAGCCGCCCGGCGAGACGCGCGGGTAGACCGCGGAGAACTCGGCGGCCAGAGCCACTGAGCCGGCCGGCAGCGCCGTGCGCGGCGTCTCCCTCCGCGGCACCTGCAGCGCGTGGGCGGCGTCGGCCGGAGTGCAGTAGGTGAAGCCGGGCGCGAAGCCCCCGAAAGCCCCGGTCCACTCCTGGCCGGCATGCCAGGCGATCAGCGCCTCGCGGCTCATCGACACGGCGGCGGCGACCTCGTCGAGATCCTCGCCGTCGTAGACGACGTCGAGCTCGACCACGCGGGCCTCGGCGGCGGAGAAGCCGGCCACGCGCAGCCGGGCGAGCCGCTCGCGCGCGGCGGCGGCCGACGACGGCGCGTCGAAGCACAGCAGGATCGTCCGTGCGGCGGCCACCGCCTCGCGCTGGCCGTCCAGCGGGTGGGCGCGCAGGTGCTGATGGTGGGCCAGCACGTCGGCGAGGTCGGCGTACTCGGCCAGCAGCGCCCGGTCGCCGGCGGCGCGGACGCCGATCGGCGCCGCCCCGGCCGTCGCGCCCAGGGACTCGACAGTCCGCCCCGCCCCGCTCATGCCACGAAGCTGCGGATCTCGACGCCGGCCTCCTGCAGCCCGGAGCGCACGGCCGCGGCCATCTGCACCGCGCCGTCGGTGTCGCCGTGGACGCATATGCTCTCGGCGTCCACGGGCAGCACCGTGCCGTCGCGGGCGACGATCTCGCCGGCGGTGGCCAGCCGGACCATGTTCGCCACCACCTGGTCGGCGTCGTGCAGCACGGCATCCGGCTCGCGGCGGGAGACCAGGGTGCCGTCGGGCTCGTAGTTCCGGTCGGCGAAGGCCTCGGCCACGCCGCGCAGCCCGGCCTCGGCGGCGAGCTCCAGCCCGCGCGAGCCCGGCAGCAGCAGCACGGGCAGCGTGTCGTCGACGGCGGCGATGGTGTCGATGACAGCCCGCGCGTGGGTCTCATGGGCGATCATCGCGTGGTACAGCGCCCCGTGCGGCTTCACATAGCGGATCCGGGCGCCGGAGGCGGCGGCCATGGAGGCCAGTCCGCCGAGCTGGTAGCGCACGTCGGCGGCGAGCTCCTCATAGGAACACTCCAGGTGACGACGGCCGAAGCCGGCGAGGTCGCGGTAGGCGATGTGGGCGCCGATCGCGACGTCCTGCTCGACGGCGGTGCGGGCGGTCTCGGCGATGGTCATCGGGTCGCCGGCGTGGAAGCCGCAGGCGATGTTCGCACTGGTGACCGTCTGCAGGATCGCGGCGTCGTCCCCCAGGCGCCACCGGCCGAACGACTCCCCGACGTCGGAATTCAGGTCGATCTGTGCCACAGGTGCTCCTCCTCACGGTCCGAACTCCCAGCATGCCGCAGATCACAGGATTGTTCAACAATCTGTGTTCGGAGGCCACGGCGTCCGCCGATCGTATGCTTCATGAAACAATCCCCTGGTGATGGACGATGAGAGGCAGACCCCGCAGACCGGACCGCAGCAGCCCGCCGTCGACGCCGCCTCCGCCGCTGCTCGCGAGGACCGCCGCGAGGAGCCCCCGGTCGGCCGCGAGAAGCTCTTCACCCGCGACTTCCTGCTGGCCATCATCATCAACGTCGTCCTGGCCCTGGTCTTCTACATGCTGGTCACCGGCATGGCGGTCTTCGCCGTCGAGGAGTTCGCCGCCGACCAGACGGCCGCGGGCTTCGCGGCCTCGGCCTTCGTCATCGGCGCGCTGATCTCGCGCTTCGCCGCCGGCAAATACGTCGACTTCCTGGGCCGGCGCCGCACGGTGATCGCCGGGCTGGTGATCTACGTGCTGGCCGGCGTCGCCTATCTCTGGGTGGACTCCTACCCGGCGCTGATCGCGCTGCGGATGGTCCACGGCGTCTCCTTCGGCTTCGGCCAGACGGCGCTGAACGCGGCGGTCTTCGCGCTCATCCCGGCCAGCCGCCGCGGCGAGGGCGCGGGCTACTACATGCTCGCCGTGGCCCTGCCGCCGGCAGTGGGACCGATGCTCACCCTGCAGCTGACCGAGCTCTTCGACTTCTGGGCGATGTTCCTGGCCACCTCGGCGATCTCGGTGCTGGGGCTGCTCGCCGCGCTGTTCATCCGCCTGCCCGCCCCGCCGCATGTGCCGGACCGGTGGAAGGACCGGCTGCGTCTGCGGCCGGGCGACATCATCGAGCCGCGGGCCATCCCCCTGGCGACGATCGCGATGATGCTCGGCTTCGGCTTCGCCTCGGTGATGACCTTCCTCAACGGCTTCGCCCGCAGCGAGGGGATGGTCGACGCCGCCTCGCTGTTCTTCCTCATCTACGCCGCCGCCGTGATGGTCACCCGGCTGATCGCCGGGAGGATCCAGGACCGCTTCGGCGACAACACCGTCGTCTACCCGACGCTGGTGCTCTACGCGGTCGCCCTGGGCCTGCTGGCCTGGTCTCCGAACCAGGGCGTGATGCTGCTCTCCGGGGTGCTCGCCGGGCTGGGCTTCGGCGCGCTGCTGCCGGCCTTCCAGGCGACCATCGCCGCGATGCTGTCGCCCACGCGCACCAGCATCGGCATCTCCACGTTCTTCATCCTGCTCGACTCCGGCTTCGGCCTCTCGCCGATGATCCTGGGCCCGCTGCTCGAGCTGGGCGGCTACCGCCTGATGTATGCCGCCTGCGCCGTGCTCGTCGCCGCCACCATCGGGCTCTACTGGATCCTCCACGGGCGCCACGGGGTCAAGCAGGGCGTGCCGCGCCGGCTGCGCACCGACTGAGAGCGGAGATGGGCCGGGACCTGTGACCTCGACGCGAGCCGCGCCGACGTCCGCCGGACACGACGACGGCGGGATCCGACCGTGCTGGTCGGACCCCGCCGCAGTGCCCGGATCCGCCTCAGCGGATCGGCGGGACGACGCGTGTGCGTCGCCGTCGGTCGGACATGATCACTCCGTGACGGAGTCGATCAGGTCCTGGTTGTTCTCCACGAACTCCTCGGCGCCGGCGGCCGGGTCGTCCTCGTGCTGGTTGACCACCAGGTCCTCCAGCTCGCCGTACTGCTCGTCGTCCAGCGTCAGGTTGCCCATCCACTCCGCGACGTCCGGGAACTCCGAGGAGAACTCGGCGTTGGCGATCGCGTTCAGCGTCTCCGGCTCGCCCATGGCGCCCTTCGGGTCCTCCAGGTCCTTCACCGGGTACTCGGCGTTGGCCCAGAACGGACGCCACAGAGCCACCAGGATGTCCTCCTCGTTCTCCGTGGCCTCCTCGAGCTCGGTGAGCATCGCGGTGGTCGAGGACGTGACGTGCTCATAGTTGTCCCCGAGGTTGTACTCCGGGATGGCACTGTCGTCGATGACACCGGTCAGCCCCGCCCCCGGCTCGATGCCGGTGATCTGGCCGTCGAAGAGATCGGCGTTGTCATTCAGCTCGGCGATGGAGTCCACCTCGGTGTACTCCGGCACGGCCATGGTGAGGACGGCGCCCTCGTAGTACGCGCCCAGGTCCTCGAGGTCGTCGCCGTACTCCTCCATGTAGTCAGCGTGGGTGACCTGCGGCCAGGCCGAGGGGTACACGTCGTAGTCGCCCTCGGCGACGGCCGTGTACAGCGGGCCGGCCTCGGACATCTCCTCGATCTCGACGGTGTAGCCCTCGTCCTCCAGGATCACCTTCCACAGGTGGGCCATGCTCAGCCCATCGGTCCACGAGGGGAGGATGCCCAGCGTGACGGTGCCGCCGTCGCCGTCGCCCGAGTCCTCGGAGTCTCCGGAGTCTCCGGAATCCGAGCAGGCGGACAGCGCCAATGCGGCGGCCGCGGTCAGGCCGACGAACTTCGTGATCTTCCCTGTCTTCATTTTCCTTACCTCTTTCTTCGAGTGATGCGAGGGGTCGAAGGGTGGTCTATGGGGGGGGGGCTCGACTCAGGCGGCTGCGGCGTTCTTCGCGTCCCGGCGCCGCTGCAGCAGCCGGCTGAGCCGCCCGCCGCCGGCCGGTCGATTGCCGATGGCCGCGGTCACCCGGTCCAGGTAGATGGCCAGGGCCACCACGGAGAGCCCTGCTTCGAAGCCGAGGGCGATGTCGATCGTGCTCATCGCCTTGGAGACTTCGCCGCCGAGCCCGCCGGCGCCGACGAGCCCGGCGATGACGGCCATGGAGAGCGCCAGCATGATGACCTGATTGACGCCGGCCATGATGGTCGGCATGGCCAGCGGGATCTGGATGCGGCGCAGGATCTGGCCCGGCGTGCTCCCGAAGGCGTGGCCGGCCTCGACGACTTCGGCGTCCACCTGGCGGATGCCGAGCTCGGTGAAGCGCACGCCCGGGGGCAGGCAGAAGATCAGCGTGGCCACCACGCCGGGGGCGAAGCCGACGCTGAACAGCGCGACGACGGGCACCAGCCAGACGAAGGGCGGCATGGTCTGCATCAGATCCAGGACCGGACGGATCGTGTTGCTGACCTTCTCGGACCGAGCGGCCAGAATACCCACGGGAATCCCGATGATCAGCGCGATCGCGGCGGCGATCACGACCATCACGAACGTGTCCATCGCCTCCTGCCACATGTCGACGCTGATGATGAACGCCATCAGCACCGCGCTGAGCACTCCGAGCTTCCAGCTCTTCAATGCCCAGCCGATCAGCGCGAAGACGACCAGGAGCACGAGCGCGTCGAAGGACGTCAGCACGGCCAAGAACCCGTCACCCACGCTTGTGATGAAGGTGCTGACGAAGTCGAAGAACACCTCGAAGGTGTCCTTCAGCCAGTCGAAGCCGGTGTCGATCCACTCGCCGACCGGCACACGCGGGATCACCCGCGAGCCGTCGGCCTCCGCAGCTGCGCGGATCATCCGATCACCTCCATGGATCCGGTGGTCGTCGACGTCGGGTCGGCGAGGGCGTTGAGCAGCGTCACCCGGGGGATGACGCCCTGCAGCCGCTGCTCGTCGTCCACGACGGCGAGCGCCATCGGCGACTCGGCCGCTGCGGTCATCAGGTCGACCAGCGGGGTCTCGGCCGCGACGGCCGGCACCGGACGGATGATCCCGTCCAGGCTCTGCGTGCCGCTGCGCACCGCCTCGGCGACGTCGGTCTCGGTGACCAGGCCGACCAGTCGACGGCCGTGGGCGACGACCATCAGCGAGGTCGTCTGCCGCTCGCGCATCAGCCGGTGGGCGCTGCGCGGGCCCTGCTCGGCGCCGAGCGTGACCGCCGGCGGCTCCATGATGCTCTCCGCGGAGAGCACGCGGGTGCGGTCGACGTCCTGGACGAACTGGGCGACGTAGTCGGTGGCCGGGTCGTTGAGGATCTGCTCGGAGGTGCCGATCTGCACGATGCGCCCGTCGCGCATCATCGCGATGTGGTCGCCCAGGCGCATGGCCTCGTTGAGGTCGTGGGTGATGAACAGGACGGTCTTGCCCAGCTGGTGCTGCAGCTCGATGAGCTGGTCCTGCATCTCCCGACGGATCAGCGGGTCGAGCGCGCTGAAGGCCTCGTCCATGAGCATCACGTCGCTGCCGGCGGCCAGCGCGCGGGCCAGGCCGACGCGCTGACGCATGCCGCCGGAGAGCTGGTCCGGGCGCTGGCCGCCCCAGCCGTCCAGGCCGACCATGCGCAGGGCCTCCTCGGCCCGCTGCTCGCGCTCGGAGCGGTTCACGCCCTGGACCTCCAGGGCGTAGGCGGCGTTCTGGCCGACGGTGCGGTGCGGCAGCAGCGCGAAGTTCTGGAAGACCATCGAGACCTTCTCCCGACGGACCTTCCGCAGGTCGGCCGCTCCCATGCGGGCGATGTCCTCGCCGGCGATCTTCACCGAGCCGGCGGTGGGCTCGAGCAGCCCGTTGACCATGCGGATCAGCGTGGACTTTCCGGAGCCGGAGAGTCCCATGACGACGAAGATCTCCGAGTCGGAGACGTCGAAGGAGGCATCGATGACGGCGGCGGTGATGCCGTCCTCACGCAGGTCGTCCCGCGTCTCGCCGGCCTTCAGGCGCTCGACGCCGCGTTCGGGGCGACGCCCGAACACTTTGTACGCGTCGCGCACGCTGACGACAGGATCAGATATGTCCTGAGTCACGTTGTTCCTTCATTCGGGGGCAGGGGGCGCCGCCGAGCCGGTCGCTCCCGCTCCGCGCGGCGGGGGCTGCCATGGTGGGCAGAAGGATCCCCCGGCGGGGAGATGAGAGGAGTGACGACGAACTCAGGGCGCGAGTGCTTCGAGCCTACCAATCCTTCCGACGCCCCCGGAAAACTCCGTCCGGATTCGAGATTCCGATCCGATCACGATGTGAGTACGGTCTCGCGCGGGCGCATGCCCGCGCGAGTCCGCCCGGCACTGCGGGGATCACCTGGCGAGGGGCCCCTGGCATCGCCCGGTTCACCAGGAAGGACAGTCGATCCCGCAGTGTCACATTTCCAACCTCTCCGAGAGCAGATTCTGCGCGTATTTCGCGCTCCTCCTGCGGATCGGCCGCGTTCGAACGCCGTCGTCATATTCGATGCCACTTGTGGGGTGAATCACGCCTGCACGACGCGGCACGACCGGCTGCGCCGCCGGCCGCCGAGGGCCGACGTCGACCTCACTCCTCCGGCCGGTGGCGCTCCAGGAACTCGTAGACCTCGGTGGTGTCGACGCCCGGGAAGGCGCCCTGCGGCATGGCGGCCAGCAGGTGGGTGTTCGCCCGGGCCGCCGGCCAGGCCCGCCCCTCCCAGACCGCGGAGAGCTCGGTGGGCGGGCGTCGACAGCAGCTCGGATCGTCCGGGCATCGCGAGCGAGTGCGCTCGGAGGTGTCGCCGCCGCGGAACCAGCGGGCGTGTTCGAAGGGCACGCCGATGCTCAGCGAGTACTGCCCCGACGAATGGCCCTCGGTCCGCGCGGTGCACCAGAAGGTGCCGACGGCGGTGTCGGTGAACTGGTTGAACGAGCGGAACTTGTCCTCGGCGTCGAAGACCGTCCGCGAGGTCCACCAGCGGCAGACCGTCTGCCCCTCGATCGCCCCGGAGTGGTCGGCGGGGAAGTTCACGCCGTCGTTCTCGTAGACCTTGTGGATGATCCCGGACTCATGGACCTTCTGGAAGTGACAGGTGATGCCCAGATGCTCGGTGGCCAGATTGGTGAACCGATGGGCGGCCGATTCGTAGGAGACCGCATAGGCGTCGCGCAGATCCTCGATCGCCAGCTCGCGCCGAGACTTGGCCTCGCGCAGGAAGGGGGCGGCGGTGCGCTCGGGCATCAGCAGCGCCGCGGCGAAGTAGTTCGTCGCCACCCGCTGGCGGAGGAACTCCGAATAGTCCTGCGGCTCGGCGTGGCCGAGGACCTGGTGGCCCAGCGCCTGGAGCAGCACCGAGCGCGCATCCTGCCCCTCGCCGCGGGACTGCGCCAGGTAGACGATGCGGTTCCGCTGATCGGTGACCGAGCGGGTCGAATGCGGCAGCGAGGAGACGAAGCGGACCGTGTAGCCCAGATGGTCGGCGATGTCGGCGACGACGTGGTGGGACAGCGGGCCGTCGCCGTGCCCGACGGCGTCCAGCAGTCCCTGCGCCTCCGCCTCGATCTCCGGGTAGTGGTTGTTCCGCGCACGCATCTCGCCGCGCAGCTCGGTGTTCGCCCGGCGAGCCTCCTCCGGCGTGGCCGCCTGCTCCTCCATGCGTCGCCACAGCTCGCGCTGCAGGGCGACCAGCGACTCGAGCACGTCCAGCGGCAGCCGCGGGCTCACCCGCGCCGTCGGCAGCCCGAGCGCGGAGTAGAGCGGACCGCGCTGAGCCTTCTCCAGCTCGATCTCCAGCGCGGCACGGCGCGACGGCGGCTCGGCGCCCAGCAGATCGTCGAGGCTCACCCCGAGCGTGGCGGCCAGCTGGGTGAGCTGGCTGAGCTTCGGCTCGCGGCGGCCGTTCTCCAGCAGCGAGAGCTGGCTGGGGGCGGTGTCCAGCCGCTCGGCGACGTCGTCGAGAGTCATCCGCGCCTGCTTCCGCAGGTGTCGCACACGCCGGCCGAGGGCGACGAGGTCGAGCTCCTCGTCACCCTCGGCGGGCGCGCCGGGCGCAGTCTCGGACCGGGTGTCCATGGCGGCCATTCTAGGCTCCCGTGGCTCAGCTCACAGCCGCGGCGGGCTCGCGGCGGGCCTCGTCACGAGCCTCGTCGCGGGCCGGACGGTCCTGCCGCAGATGCCGGTCGTAGCCCGGCAGCGTGAGGAACTCCGGAAAGTCCTCGGCCAGCGCGCATTCGGCGAAGAGCCGCACCGCGTCGTCGATCCTGTCGTCCTCGGTCCGCGGCAGCCGGGCGACCTCCTCGTCGACCAGCCGGGCGACGAACGCCCGGGTGATCTCCTGCCCCGACGAGGTGTGGCTGCCGGTGCGGATCCACTGCCAGACCTGCGAGCGGGCGATCTCGGCGGTGGCGGCGTCCTCCATCAGGTGGTCGATGGCCGCCGCGCCCCGGCCGCGCAGCCAGGACTCCACGTAGCGGATGCCGACGGCGATGTTCGCCCGCAGCCCGGCCTCGGTGATCTCCCCGGCGTCGAGCGGACGTCGAGCAGCGCCTCGGCGTCGGGGACGACGTCCTCGCGGCCGCGGTCGATCTGATTCTCGATGCCGCCCATGTGCTCGTCGAAGACCTCCTCGACGATCGGGACCAGATCCGGATGCGCGACCCAGGAGCCGTCGAAGCCGTCGGTCGCCTCGCGGGTCTTGTCCTCGCGGACCTTCCGAATCGCCTCCTCGGTGGCCTCCGGGTCTCGACGGTCCGGGATGAAAGCGGCCATCCCGCCGATCGCCGAGGCTCCCCGGCGGTGGCAGGCCCGGACCAGCTGCTCGGTGTAGGCCCGCATGAACGGCGCGGTCATCGTCACCTGCGCCCGGTCGGGCATGACGAACTCCTCGCCGCGGTCGCGGAAGTTCTTGATCATCGAGAAGATGTAGTCCCAGCGGCCGGCGTTGAGCCCGGCGGAGTGGTGCTGCAGCGCGTGCAGGATCTCCTCCATCTCGAAGGCTGCGGTGATCGTCTCGATCAGGACCGTCGCCCGGATGGTGCCGTGCGGGATGTCGAGCATCTGCTGGGCCCGGGTGAAGATGTCGTCCCAGAGCTGCGCCTCCAGGTGGCCCTCGATCTTCGGCAGGTAGAAGTACGGGCCGCGTCCCTGGTCGATGAGCCGCCGCCCGTTGTGGAACAGGTGCAGCCCGAAGTCGACGAGCCCGCCGGACATCGGCTCGCCGTCGACCAGCAGATGCCGCTCCTGCAGGTGCCAGCCTCGGGGCCTGACGATGATCGTGGGCATGTCGGTCAGATCCGCCTCGCGCAGCGCGTAGTGCTTGCCGTTCTCCGCGGTGAAGTCGATCCGACGCTCCAGCGCGTCGGCGAGGTTCAGCTGCCCCTCGATCATCGTCGACCAGCAGGGTGTGGAGGCGTCCTCGAAGTCGGCCAGCCAGCAGCGGGCACCGGAGTTGAGCGCGTTGATCGTCATCTTCCGGTCGACCGGACCGGTGATCTCCACGCGCCGGTCCTCCAGCCCCGGAGCCAGCGGGGCCACCAGCCACGAGGAGTTCTCGCGGATCTCGCGGGTCTCGGGCAGGAAGCCGGGGTCCTCGCCGTTGGCGAAGCGGCGACGGCGCTCGGCCCGGTGGCGCATCAGCTCGCGGCGGCGCGGCTCGAACTCGCGGTGCAGCGCGGCCAGGAAGCGCAGCGCGTCGTGGGTGAGCACCTCGCCGAGCCGGGGGATCTCCGGGCCGGCGATGGTGACTCCGTCGATGGTCGGAGAGGTGGGGTGCGTCGGTGTCGTCGGGACGGGCATGATGATCTCCTTCGATCAGCAGAGCGGGGTCGAGGTGGGGTCGAGAGGACCGAGGGCGGGGATCAGCTGAACTGTCCCTCCTCGGTGGAGCCGGCCAGGGCGACCGTCGAGGAATCGGGATTCAACGTGGTGGAGACGGCGTCGAAGTAGCCGGTGCCGACTTCGCGCTGGTGCTTGGTGGCGGTGTAGCCGTGGGCCTCGGCGGCGAACTCCTCCTCCTGCAGCTCCACGTAGGCGGCCATCTGCCGTTCCTTGTAGCCGGCGGCCAGCTCGAACATCGAGTGGTTCAGCGCATGGAAGCCGGCCAGAGTGATGAACTGGAACGTGTAGCCCATCGCGCCGAGCTCGCGCTGGAAGCGCGCGATCGTGGCGTCGTCGAGATTCTTGCGCCAGTTGAACGACGGCGAGCAGTTGTAGGCCAGCATCACGTCCGGGTGCTCGGCCCTGACCTCCTCGGCGAAGCGCCGCGCGGCCTCCAGGTCCGGAGTGCCCGTCTCCATCCAGATCAGATCGGCGTAGGGAGCGTAGGCCTTGGCCCGGGCGATCGAGGGCTCGATCCCGCTGCGGACCTTGTAGAAGCCCTCGGCGGTGCGCTCGCCGGTGAGGAACTGCGCATCGCGCTCGTCGATGTCCGAGGTGATCAGCGTGGCCGCCTCGGCGTCGGTGCGGGCGATGAGCAGCGAGGGGACGTCGGCGACGTCGGCGGCCAGCCGCGCGGCCTGCAGCGTGCGGATGTGCTGGCCGGTCGGGACGAGGACCTTGCCGCCGAGGTGCCCGCACTTCTTCTCGCTGGCCAGCTGGTCCTCCCAGTGGACCGCCGCCGCGCCGGCGGAGATCATCTGCTTCATCAGCTCGTACGCGTTGAGCGGACCGCCGAAGCCGGCCTCGGCGTCGGCGACGATCGGAACCAGCCAGTCGGCGACGCTGCGCTCGCCCTCCAGATGTTCGATCTGGTCGGCGCGCATCAGTGCATTGTTGATGCGCCGGACGACGTTCGGCACCGAATTGGCCGGGTAGAGCGACTGGTCGGGGTAGGTGTGGCCCGAGAGGTTCGCGTCGCCGGCGACCTGCCAGCCGGAGAGGTAGATGGCCCGCAGCCCGGCGCGGACCTGCTGGACGGCCTGGTTGCCGGTCAGCGCGCCCAGCGCGTTGGTGTAGGCGCCGGCGGCGTGCTCGGCGGTGAGCTGCTCCCAGAGCTTCGAGGCGCCGCGGCGGGCCAGGGTCTGCTCCTCGAGCACCGAGCCCTGCAGCCGCACGACTTCCTCGGGGGTGTAGTCCCGGCGGACGCGGGCCCAGCGCGGGTCGGTCTGCCAGGCCCGGCGGATCTGCTCGGCGCGCTCGGCGTCGGTGCCGGCCTCGGCGGCGGGGGTCGTCGCGGTCGGACCGGGCCCGGAGGCGGTGGTCTCGTCCGCGGTGTTCCTCGTGGTCTCAGCAGCAGTGGCAGTCACGGTGTTCTCCTTCGAATCGGTGACCGGCGGCTTCTTCGCCGTGCATCCCACTCTGGGGCCGGTGCAACCCCGTTGTGCGAGGAATCCGGAGAGAATTTCTGCAGTTCTTCGCGACGGCGAAGAAATCGACGCCCTCGCGCCTCGCCGCGGCCCGTGACCTGCCGCCGACGCCTCCGTAGGCTGTGGACAGGAGCGACGACGTCACCGACGACGGCGAGGAGGACGACGATGGATCTTGCAGGCACCAGTGCGATCGTCAGCGGGGGCGGCCTCGGGACTCGGCCTGGCCGCGGCGACGCGGCTGCACGCCGCCGGCGCCGAGGTGGTCGTGCTCGACCGCCCGGACGACGCGGCCTCGAGGCGCGAACAGCAGGTCGCCGCGATCGGCGAGCGCGCACGCTTCGTCGGCGACGACGTCACCGATCCGGCCGCCGCCGCGGCTGCCGTCGACGCCGCGATCGACCGGGCCCCGCTGCGCGCGGCCGTCAGCTGCGCCGGCGTCGCCTCGCCGGGGAAGCTGGTGGGGCGCCGCGGCGTGCTGGACTCCGAGACCTTCATGCACGTGCTGGCGGTGAACACCGGCGGGACGATGAACCTCATGGCCCATGCCGCCGAAGCCATGCAGGCCAACGAGCTGCGCGGGGAGGACCGCGGAGTGCTGATCAACACCGCCTCGATCGCCGCCTTCGAGGGGCAGATCGGCCAGATCGCCTATGCCGCCTCGAAGGGGGCGGTGGCCTCGATGACGCTGCCGGCCGCCCGCGAGCTGGCCGCGACGCAGATCCGGGTGGTCACCATCGCTCCAGGGCTGTTCGAGACGCCGATGATGGCCGGACTGCCGGATCAGGCCCGCGCCTCGCTGGCGGAGAAGACCCCGCATCCGGCCCGGCTGGGCCGCCCGGAGGACTACGCGCTGACCGTCGAGCAGATCCTGACCAATCCGATGCTCAACGGCGAGGTGATCCGGCTCGACGGCGCGGTGCGGATGGAGCCGCGCTGACCGGCGGGGAGGGGCCCGCGAGCATCCCGGAGCCGCCGGACTTCTCCTGCACCTTCTACTACACTGCGTAGAAGAACCGCTCGTCATCCGCACCGACCCCGAAGGAGCCTCATGCCGCGCCTGACCATCGGCCTGGGCGGGATCCTCGTCCTGCTCGGCATCGTCGCCTACATCGCCACCGCCTTCGCCAGCGCCACCGCCCTGATCCCGTCGGCCCTCGGCGTGATCCTGGTGATCAGCGGGATCATCGGGGTGAAGCGTCCGAAGATCGGCATCCACATCGCTCTGGTGGTCGCGCTCGTCGGCGCGCTGGGCACCCTGATGCAGGTCTCGAGCCTGCCGGCGCTCTTCGCCGGCGAGGCCGAGCGGCCCGGCGCGGTGATCACCGGCACCATCGCCTTCGTGCTGCTGGTGGTCTACCTGGTCCTGGGCGTGCGCTCGTTCATCCGCGCCCGCCGCTGGGAGGGCCAGCAGGGCTGATCCTGCAGGACTGCCGGACCGCCGCCGGCCCGGTCCGTCGCGAGCGCACACCTCATGTGTCACCGAGGAGCGCCGACCGGACCTCCGGCGGCACATCAGGTGTGCCGCAGCACCGTCTCGGCGCGGCTCAGCGCACGGCCGCCCGGCGCCGCACCAGGTGGACGACGCCCATGATCGGCAGCAGGACCAGCCCGCCGAGCAGCGTGTCCAGCACCCGGTCGACGACCAGCTGGTCGACCGGTCGGGGCTGGGAGAGGTGGCTGACCATCAGCGCCAGCGGCGTGATGAACAGCAGGGCGAACCAGTAGACGCGGACCACGAAGAGCTCGGCGATGAACTGGAAGGCCGCCACCAGCAGGATCACCGCCGTCGTCGGCGGGTCCAGCGCCAGCAGCGCCCAGGCTCCGCCGACGCCCAGCGTCGTCCCGACGACGCGGTGGATGATCCGCGCCAGGCTCAGGGGAGCATGCGGCCGGGGCATGCAGGCGGCCACGGCCACCGCCGCCCAGTAGGAGTGCCCCAGTCCCATCAGGGAGGACAGCTGCATCGCCGCCGCCGTGCCCGCCGCCGCGAGGGCCGCCAGTCCCCACAGAGCCGGGTCGGCCAGCGCGTGCAGAGCGCGTCGGGGCGAGTCCAGCGGCCCGAGCAGCCGATGGTGCGGACCGGGCAGCCCGCGCAGCGGCCGGCCGACCAGGGTGAGGACCAGGCAGAACACGACGGTGGCTGCGGAGATGCCCAGCCGCGGCAGGAACTGCTCCGCCGTCAGCGGGATCGAGGAGATCACCCCGAAGGCGAACACCATGAAGATCGGGCCGAACGGCTTCAGCGCCATCGCCTGCGAGACCACCATGCCCAGTGCGGCGACGCCGGCGAGGCCGCCGACCACGGCGGCATCGGGCGAGCCCCGCAGCGCCACGGCCATCGCGGCGGCGATGACGGCCAGGAAGACCGCGCCGACGACGGCGAGGGTGGCCAGCCGACGCCGATACGTCTCGCCGCGGCCGTAGAGGATCACGAAGGCGGCGAAGGCCGCATAGGCGGCCAGGTCCTCGGCGCCGGCGGCGTGCAGCGCGAACAGCGAGACGCCCACGGCGACGGCGGCGCGCAGGCCGACCTCGACCTCCAGGCGCCCGAGCGAGGACGGCCAGACGAGCTCGCGCCGTCGGCGGCCTCCGCTCGGTGCCGGGGACTCGACCGCGGCGCCGCTCACGACGCACCCCCGCAGGACAGCCGCCCGGGGGTCGGCTCGACGTCGGCCTCCGTCTCCGGCCCGTCGTACTCGGAGCCGAGCACCAGATCGACGCCGAAGCTGCTCCGCCCGTCGAGGTCGACGACTGCCGCGGGCAGGTGCTGCTGCAGCGTGCGGGCCTGGCGCAGCCCGCGACCGCCGGCGCGGATGATGCTGTCGAACTCGGTGTCGGCGACGTATTCGTTGCCCACGTCGGTGACCCGGAAACCACGATCGCGCAGGTCGTCGGCGGCCTCTCCGGCCAGCCCGGACTCGTTGGTGGCGTTGTAGACGCTGATGCGCACCCGCTCCGGCACGACCGGGGCGAGCACGTCCTCGGGGCAGTCCTCGGTGTGCGGCACTCCCCCGCCGAGCTCGACGGAGAGCGTGCCGTCGATCATCAGCCAGCTCCCCAGCGTGACGGCGGCCAGCACCAGGCCCGAGGAGACAGCGACGAGGAGGCGGGACCGGCTCCGCGTCTCAGGAGGATCGGCCGGGCTCATGCTGACCATTCTACGAGCGTGGATCGGGCCGGGGGAGCGAGACGGCACGGTGCGTCGTCGCCCCCTCCGGCGCGACGTTCACTGTGCCGCCGATATGTTCACCCGAAGCACGAAGGCCGTGAACCCTGGATTTCCGAGGATCATCTTCTCCCCCTGCGCCTCTGCGTGATACTGTCCTGAACATAGTTGGATCACGAGAACCGGTCAGACACGGCTCTGGCTTGACCGGTCGGCAACCCTTTCCGCGTGACGGGGTGCCCCAGATGACGATCCGGCGCCGAGGATCAGCGGCATGCGCCGCCCGATCCGCAGGCGCAAGCACGGCGCAGGGGAAGCCTCCCTGTGGCGCCTCATGACCCATGGACGCTCCACACGGAGGTGACGATATGCCTGCATCCCTGCCCGCTCCGGGCATCACGACCGATTCGCCGCCCGACTCCGCACCGTCGGCGACGACCCCGAACACCTCGTTCCTGGTCCAGCGCACCCGGCGCACCTCGCTGATCTCCTTCGAGGTCTTCCCGCCGCGTCCGGGGCGCGCCGGCAGCAGCTCGACCGGCTCGCTGGACGAGGTCTGGCGCGGCATCGAGACGATGGCGGAGGCCACGCCGGACTACTTCTCCGTCACCCACGGCCACGGCCAGCCGGCCGGGGCCAATCGGACGGTCATCCGCCACCTGCTGGAGACCACCGACCAGCCGGTGATGGCGCATCTGATCTGCCAGGGCAGCACCACCGAGCAGATGCGCGAGACCGTCGCCGACCTGCTCGACGACGGCGTGCGCGACATCCTGGCGCTGCGCGGGGATCCGCCGCGCGGCGAGTCCGACTGGATCCACCAGCCCGACGGCCTGAACACCGGCGCCGCGCTGGTCCGCCTGATCCGGCAGATCGAGGCCGAGCGGCTGGAGGTCCCGGACGGTCCCGGCGCACGGCCGGTCTCGATCTCGGTGGCGGCCTATCCGCCGTCGGGCGCGGGCCGCGACCATGCCGCGGATCTGTGCGCCCTGTGGGAGAAGCAGGAGGCCGGCGCCGACTACGCGATAACCCAGGTCTTCTACGACGCCGAGGACTACGCCCGGCTGGTCGACGACGCCCGCTCGCAGGGCATCCATCTGCCGATCGTGGCCGGCATCGCTCCGCTGACCCATCCGAAGCGGCTGACGCGCCTGCAGGAGATCTCCGGCGTCCCGGTGCCGCAGCACCTGCTGGACCATCTGGACGTGGACCACGAGGCCGAGCGGCGCCGTCGCGGCGTGGCGGCCACGCTGCGACTGATCGACTCGGTGCTCGAGCTCGGCTGCCCGGGGCTGCACCTGTACACGTTCAACAAGCACCCCGCCGCTCTGGCAGTCCTGGAGCACCTGCGCATCCGCGACGCCGCCCGGCTCGCCCGCGCCTGAACCGGCGCTGCGTCCGCACCAGACCCCGCACCATCCCATGCCGCGACGCCACCACGCCTGCGACATGTCATGACTGACACAGGAGAATAGAATGACTGAGTCCACCCAGCCCCGCTCCGCCGCGACGGCCGGCGTGCCCAGCACGATTCTGGGCTACCCGCGCATCGGCCCGCACCGCGAGATCAAGCGCGCCCTGGAGGCTCACTGGCGCGGCGGCGACGTCGCCGAGCTGATATCCGCGATCTCGACCCACCGCACACGCACGGTCGAGCACCTCTCCCAGCTGGGCCTCGCCGGCGAGTCGGCGGTGCCCTTCGACGGCGCGGTCATCGACCAGGTGCTCGACGCCTCCGTGCTGCTGGGCCTGGTGCCCGCACGGTTCCGCGAGGCCGGCTTCACCGCCGCCGACCCGGACTCCGGCGCGGGCCTGGAGCTGCTGGCAGCACTCAGCCGCGGCACCGAGACGCTGGAGCCGCTGGAACTGACCAAGTGGTTCGACACCAACTACCACTACTACGTGCCCGAGCTCGAGGACGGCGTCGGCTTCGCCCCGGCCGCCGAGGCGCTGAGCGCCCGGGTGCGCGACCTCGTCGAGCAGACCGGCACCACGCTGCGCCCCACCCTGGTGGGTCCGGTGAGCTTCCTGCTGCTGGCCAAAACCGCCGCGGGCTCCACCGCCCCGCGGTTCGACCGCCTCGACGAGCTCACCGAGGCCTACGGCGCCCTGCTGGCCGCGCTGGCCGACGCCGGCGTCGAGCACGTGCAGCTGGAGGAGCCCGCGCTGGCCTCCGGCGGCTGGGACGTCGAGCGCGCCGAGGTCGTCGCCGGACTGCGGACGGCCTACGCCGCGCTGGCCGGGATCGAACAGCGCCCGCGGCTGGTCGTGCCGGTGGGCTACGGAGCCGCCGGCGACGACGCCCTGGCCGCTCTGGGTGCCGCCGGCGTCGAGGCGGTCGGCCTCGATCTCGAGCGCGGCGAGCTGCCCTCCTCAGAGGCGCTGGCCCCGCTGGCCGGCCGGCAGATCCTCGCCGGCGTCGTCGGGGGCCTGAACATCTGGCGCACCGCGGCCGGCGATGCCGCCCAGACTCTGCTGACCCTGCGTGAGCGCCATGACGGCCCGGTGGCGGTGAGCACCTCGACCTCGCTGATCCATGTGCCCCACGACGTCGAGCGCGAGACCGGTCTGGACCCGCAGGTCGCCTCCTGGCTGGCCTTCGCCGACCAGAAGGTCGCCGAGGTACTCACCGTGGCCGAGGTCCTCGACGGCGGCCGCGATCGCGCCGAGCAGCTGGCCGCCGCCGACGCCGAGATCCGCCGGGCCCGCGAGACCCACGCGCTGGTCCACGTGGACGCGGTGCGCCGGCGCGGCGAGTCGGTCAGCGTCGAGGACCGGCGCCGCGCCGACGCCGAGCACCGCCGGGCCGCCCAGGAGACCAGCCTGCGGCTGCCCGCGCTGCCGACCACCACGATCGGCTCCTTCCCGCAGACCGCCGAGATCCGCACGCTGCGGGCCGCCCATCGGCGCGGCGACCTGGACGCCGCGGAGTATCGGGCGGCGATCCGGGAGCAGATCACCGACTGCGTGGCCCGGCAGGAGGAGATCGGGCTGGACGTGCTCGTCCACGGCGAGGCCGAACGGAACGACATGGTCCAGTACTTCGCGGAGAACCTCGAGGGCTTCGTCACCACGACCCACGGCTGGGTGCAGTCCTACGGCTCGCGCTGCCTGCGTCCCCCGATCCTCTTCGGCGACGTCCACCGCCCCGAGCCGATCACCGTGGACTGGATCCGGCACGCCGCCGCGCAGACCGAGAAGCCGGTCAAGGGCATGCTCACCGGACCGGTGACGATCCTCGCGTGGTCTTTCGTCCGCGACGACCAGCCGCTGGCGACCACGGCGGATCAGATCGCGCTGGCGCTGCGCGACGAGGTCGAGGACCTGCAGGCCGCCGGCACGCGGATCATCCAGGTCGACGAGCCGGCGCTGCGCGAGCTGCTGCCGCTGCAGACCGCTGCGCAGGAGGACTACCTGCGCTGGTCGGTGGAGGCGTTCCGGCTGGCGACGTCGGCGGCGACGGCGGCCACCCAGGTGCACACCCATCTGTGCTACTCCGAGTTCGAGACGGTGCTGGGCGCCATCGACGCGCTCGACGCCGACGTCACCACCCTGGAGGCCTCGCGATCAGGCTTCGAGGTCGTCTCCGCGCTGGCCGAGCACGGCTACTCGCGCGGCATCGGCCCGGGCGTATGGGACATCCACTCCCCGCGCGTGCCCAGTGCGGAGGAGCTCGTCGAGCGTCTGCGCGTCGCCGCCGAGGGGCTGGACTCCTCGCTGGTCTGGGCGAATCCGGACTGCGGGCTGAAGACCCGCGGATGGGAGGAGACCGAGGCCTCGCTGCGCCGGCTGGTCGACGCCGCCGCCGTCGTCCGCGGCACGCTGGCAGAGTCCGAGCCGGCTCGGGCGGAGGCGTCCGCCGGAGTCTGAGGACCGCCCTCGCGATGCAGCTCAGTCCCGACGGGGCGTCGGGAACGCCTCCGCATCAGCACCGGTGACGGTGATGTCTCCGCCGCCGCTGGTCAGCCGCAGCGCGCAGTCGGCTCCGGACGCGTCGTCGGTCTCCCGCGAAGCTCCCTCCGCGGCGGCTTCCGGGAGATCGACGACGACCTCGCCGTCAGTGTCCGTCTCGACGGTGCAGCGCCCAGCGTCCGTCCCGGCCGGCAGTTCGATCGTGGTGGAGCCGGAGTCGAGGGACACCTCCACCGATCCCGGCAGCTCGGAGAACCTGAGGTCGACGGTGGAGCTGCCGCCCTGCACGGAGACCTCCTCGCTGCGCAGACCGGTGCCGCGGACCCATCCCGACTCGTTGACCACGTCGACAGCACCGGAGACGTCGTCGAGGACGGTGTCGGCAGACCCGGCGGAGAGCGTCAGCTCCCCGCTGATCCCGCTGACGTTCTGCGTGCCGCCCACGGCGACCATCTGCACCTCGACGTCCTGCGGCACGGCGAGAGAATGGGCTGCTCGGCATCGGGCCGCGCACTGCGAGCGGAGTGTCAGCCGGGTCCCGCGATCCACGCCCGCGCCGGCTCCGGATCCGTCGACGCCGAAGTTCATGTCCAGACGCACCTGCGCACGGTCTGAGGAGGCGCCGCGGACGGCGACGTCTCCCGCGTCGGCGCTCACGGAGACGGACTCGACCGGCTGCTCGATCGTGCGTTCCTCGACTCGGCGCGCCGCATCGGCCGGCCCCGTGACTTTGACGATGGCCGCCGTCGACGCCGGCACGGCGCAGGCCAGCACCAGAGCCGTCGCCGCCGCCCCGAGGCCGCCCCAGAGCCGGCGCGGCCAGACACCTGACGGTGGTGTCGTCGAATGCTGTTCCATGCTCATCGCGGCTCTTCCCCTCCTCCGTCTCCGCCGCGGATCCCTCGAGCACCGGCCGACAGGTGCTGCAGCACGGCCAGCACCCGACGGTTGTCGCTGCTCGCCGGCGGGATGTCCAACGTGCTGAAGATCGCGTTGATGTGCTTCGAGACCGCCGAGTCGCTCAGATGCAGCGCCGCGGCGATGCCGGCGTTGGAGCGGCCCTGGGCCATGAGCTCGAGCACCTCCCGCTCACGGTCGGTGAGCAGCTCGACGCCGTCGCGGCCGTGCTGCCGGCTCAGCAGCTGGGAGACCACCTCGGGATCCAGCACAGTGCCGCCCTCGGCCACCGACCGGACGGTGCCCAGGAACTCGTCGACGTCGGCGACGCGGTCCTTGAGCAGATAGGCGATCCCGCGGGTCCGCCCGGTGAGCAGGTCGACGGCATAGTGCTCCTCCACGTACTGCGAGAGCACGATGATCGCCAGCTCCGGGTGGTCGGCGCGCAGCTGCAGGGCCGCCCGGATGCCTTCGTCGGTGTGCGTCGGCGGCATGCGCACGTCGACGATGACCAGATCGGGGACCTCCTCGTCGACGGCGGCCAGCAGCGCCTGGGCGTCGCCGACCGAGGCGACGGTGACGAAGCCGGCGTGGTCGAGCAGCTTCACCACGCCTTCGCGCAGCAGCACGGAGTCCTCGGCGATGATCACCCGCATGGCAGCACCGCCTGCACCTGCGTGCCGCCGTCGGCGGGGCTGGAGATCTGCAGCCTGCCGTCGACGGTGTTCACCCGGCGGCGCAGCCCGTCCAGGCCCGTTCCGGCGGCGGGGTCGGCGCCGCCGCGGCCGTCGTCGACCACGGTCACCGTCAGCTCGTCGCCGGCCCGGCGGATCGTGATGTCCACGGCCTGCGCCTCGGCGTGGGCGATCGTGTTGGTCAGCGCCTCGGCGACGACGAAGTAGGCCGCCGCCTCGATCTGCACCGCCGGCCGCGGTTCGACGGCGACGTCGACGCGGACCGGCAGCGGCGCGCGGCCGGCCAGCGCGGAGACGGCGGCGTCGAGTCCTCGATCCTCCAGCACCGCCGGATGCAGCCCGCGGACCAGATCGCGGATCTCCTGCAGGGCGCAGGTCACCTCGCCCTGGGCACGGGTGAGCGTCTGACGCAGCGTCTCCGGATCCTCGGCGTGGGCCCTCCGGGCCAGCCCCAGGTCGACGGCGAGCGCGGTCAGCCGCTGCTGGGCGCCGTCGTGCAGGTCCCGCTCGATCCGGCGGCGCTCGGCGTCGGCGGCGACCACGGCGTCGGAGCGCGCCTCCTCGACATGCTGCAGGCGGGCCTGCAGCCGAGCGGTCTCATCGGTGCCGTAGAAGGCCCGCAGCAGACGGCGGTCGAGCTGACTGAGCCGGTGGACGATCCAGGGCGAGGCCGCGAGGACGGCGACGGCGAGGATCGTGACCACCGGTCGAGACCGGCCCTGGAAGAGCGACGCGCCGGTGGGCACGCCGTCGCTGGTCAGCGAAAGGGCCAGCAGCACGGCGGCCGTGACCGTGCAGGCGATCGTCCCCGCGACCAGCAGCGTGGAGACCGCCGCTCCTGCCACGACGCGGCCGAGCATCCCCGGCTTGGTGCGGTCCTTGCTCCACATCAGACAGCGCCACCAGGGCCTGCCGTCGGGTGTGGGCGGCGGGCGGCAGCGTCTCGCCGAGCAGATGCGTCGCCCGCGCATGCTGCAGCTGCTCGGCCAGGCGTGCCGCCGCGGGCAGCACGAGGACCATCACGGCGACGGCGACGGCGATGCGCGGCACCAGCGGCAGCTGGCTCGGAAGCCCGAGGAGACGGTCGATCGGCGGCCAGCCGCCCGGCTGCATCAGCCGCATGTACACCAGGACGCTGCCGAATCCGAGCATCCAGACCAGCCAGCCGGTGACCAGCGAGATCAGCTCGGTGACCATCCGCTGGAAGAGCTCCGGCCGGCGGCCCGGCGCCCGGCCCGTCGCGGCCTCGGCGTCCGGACCGGACGCGGCCCCGGGGACCGCTCCGGAGACCGCACCGGGCGCCGTCGTCGGCTGGTGACCCTCCTGCGCCGCTGTGCGGCGCCGCTCCGTCGTCGTCTCCATCACCTGCGAGCCTATGCGGACAGCACGGCGGGCGACGAGCGAGGTGACTGCCGGATCGAGGTGCAGTTTCCTGCACCCCGACCCGGGCCGGGTCCGCCTCGGCTCAGCGCTTCAGCGCCTCGGCGACGTCCTTCAGCAGCTGCGGGACGTCGTCGCGGCCGGTGATCGCCTCGATGAGCACCAGCTGGTCGCGGTGGGCCATCGTGTCCCGGCAGGCCTCGAGCAGCTCGGCCTCGGTGGTGACGCGGTGATACCGATACCCGCCCTCGGCCGCGCCGAAGAGCTGCGGCACCAGCTCCCAGCGCCACCGGGCGATGTCGTTGTAGGACTGGTCGGCACCGTGGATGGCGCGCTCGACCGTGTAGCCGTCGTTGTTGACCAGCACGACCACGGCCGGCAGCTGCTCGCGGATGATCGTGCCCATCTCCTGGATGGTCAGCTGCGCGGAGCCGTCGCCGATGAGCAGCACCGGCCGGCGCTCGCGGTCGGCCAGTCCCGCTCCGAGGATCGCCGGCAGCGTGTAGCCGATCGAGCCCCACATCGGCTGGCCGATGAACGTCGACGACGCCGGGAACCGGTGGGCGGCCATGCCGAAGTAGCTGGTGCCCTGGTCGGCGGCGACGATGTTGCCCGACTCCAGCTGGGACGCCAGGGTCGACCACAGCGCGTCCTGGGTGAGCGGCCCCTCCCCCGGCTCGTGCGGGGTCGTCGGGTCCTCGGCGGTCTCGTGCGGCATCGCCGCGACGTCGCCGAGATCGGTGATCACCCGGTGGACCACCTGCAGCGCGACCTCCAGCGAGATCGGAGTGAAGACCTCTCCGGCGACCCGCGCGCCGAAACGCGAGATCTCGATGAGCCTCGACGCGTCCAGGTCCATGGAGAAGCCGGCGGTGGTGTTGTCGGTGTACTCCACCCCGACGGTGATCAGCGCCTCGGCCTCCTCGATCACCTCGCGCACCTGCGGCTGCGAGGCCGCCCCGGCGTAGATGCCGACGAAGTGCGGATCGGATTCGTCGACCAGCGTCTTGCCCCAGGCCAGCGTGGCGAAGGGCAGCCGGGTCTCGGAGAGCATCGCCGAAAGCTGCTCGGTCGCGCCCAGCCGGTGGACCATCAGATCCGCCAGCACCGCGGCCCGACGGCCGGAGAGGAAGCGCCGCACGGCCTGCTCGAAGGCCGCCTCGGCGCCGGGGGTGGTCTGCACCAGGTCGGTGGCCAGCGGCTCGGCGGGCGGGAAGGTCGGAACCTCGGCGACGTCGTGGGCCAGCATCAGGTAGCCGGGCTTGCGGCGGAAGACCACCTCGCGCAGAACCCGGTCGATCTCCCAGGTGGCGGTGGCTGCGTCGAGGTCGGCATGGGCGCAGGTGACCTCGGCGGCCATGCGCACGAAGTGCTTGAAGTCGCCGTCGCCCAGCGAGTGATGGATCTTCCGGCCCGAGGCCTGGACCTCTTTGGGCGGGGCGCCGACGATCTGCACCACCGGCACCGACTCCGCGCATGAGCCGGCCAGCGCGTTGATCGCCGAGAGCTCGCCGACGCCGTAGGTGGTCAGGAAGGCCCCGACCCCGCGGATGCGGGCGTAGCCGTCGGCGGAGTAGCCGGCGTTGAGCTCATTGGCCGAGCCGACCCAGCGCACCGTGTCATGGGAGACGACGTGGTCCAGGAAGTGCAGATTGAAGTCGCCGGGGACGCCGAACATCTCGGTCAGCCCGAGCTCGGCCAGCCGGTCGAGCAGGTAGTCGCCGATCGCGTAGTCGCGCCGGACCTGCCGGGTCTCCGGATCATGCTGAATCTGCTGGTCAGCGGGTGCGGACATGGAGGTCACCTTCCATCGGTCGTCGAGCATGCGCCCGCCCTTGTGGGACTTTCCGCATGCTGTGCAGTGAGGCACACTGGATGCACACGCCACGGGGCTGTGGCGATCACCGTGTCCTCCGAACAGGGGGCGCCTCGGCGGGTCGCGCAGCTCGCGCCCCGCCCTCCATTGTCCTGTGAACGTCCGGATTCTGCACGGCCCGCCCGGCAGACACGACCCGAGGAGCCGCGACGATGCCCACCACCACTTCCTGGTCCTCCGCCCCGCTGCTCGCGCTGGGCACCGTCGCGCTGCTCGCGCTGACCGGCTGCCAGGGCGACGGGGGCGACGCCGGCGGAGACCTGGACGACGGGACGTCGCCGAGCACCTCGGCGGCGCCGAGCGCAGACGCCGACGGCGGCGTGGACGCGAACGCCGGCGAGGAGTCTCCCTCGCCCGCGGACTCGCAGGACCCGACCGGAGACACCTCGACGTTCACCTCGGCGGAGGGCACCTACAGCTGGGAGGTGCCCTCCGGGCTGAGCCTCGGCGAGAACACCGCCGAGGAATATCCGGGATGGGCCGACGGCGAGTCCTCCCAGCGGTACTCCATCACCAGCTCCTCGGGGGAGAACTACGGCGAGATCGTCATCAACACCGCCACCGATGCCGGAGGCGCGCCGGCGATGCACCGCGAGCTCCTCGACTCGCAGCGGCTGACCGACGCCGGCCAGGGAGACACGGAGACGTGGGCGCAGAGCCTGCTGTCCAGCAACTGCCTGACCACCACCCAGATGGTCCCTCCCGAGGGGAGCCGTACCTCGGACGACGCGTCCGGCCCCGAGGACTGCGAGTACCGGATCGTCATGAGCCTGGTGTCCGTCGAGCCCGATCAGGAGCTCGAGGACTCCGACGTCTGGACCTTCTTCCACGACACTCCCGAGGAGCACGCCGGCAACGTCATGATGAACGCGACTCTCCCCCCGCCGCCGGAGGGCGGAGACCCGACCTGGCTGAGCCGCGAGGACGCCGAGGCGCTGACCGACGCTCCGGAGTACCAGCAGCTGTGGGAGCTGTTCACCAGCTTCGCCCTGCACGAGGAGGCCGTCGAGGGACCTGAGGAGGCGGACGCCGGTGCGGCGAGCGGGAGCCCGTCCGACGCATCGGACGATCCGGACGACGAGGCGCCCGAGAGTCAGGAGGGGGCCGACGACGACGGCTGATCGGCTTCCGGGGCGGCAGCCGACCCGGCGCCCGCGCCGGTCTCCGAGGAGGCCTCGGACCGCCCTGAGTCCTCGGTCTTCCCGCGACTCTCCGCCCGATTCTCGGCGGCGGCCATCGCCCCGACGCCGATCCCGCCCACGACGGCCATGACCGGACGCGGCCGCCGAACACCGATCCCGCGCAGTCCGCGTTCGGCGGCGTCGTCGGCCCACAGCGAGAGGCGGGCGATGCCGTGCGCCGTCCCGCCGACGACGGACCCGATGACGAGGCCGGCGACGACGCGGCGCAGCGGCGAGGCGCGTCGCTCCTCCGGGGTCTGCTCGGCAGACCGCTCGGCCCGCTGCTCGATCTCCTCGGCGGCGGTCGCCGACGGCGCGGACGCCAGGGACATCGCGGCCAGCCCGCCGCCGAGGAGCACCGCGGGGCCCCACAGGTAGATCTCCCGCACAGCGCGCGGCCAGCGGCGCGCAGGGATCAAGGTCAGCAGGCCGGACACCGCGCCCTGGACCCAGGGATCGTCGACGGCACGCCGTGTCGTCGGGCAGGCGGATGACCGGAGGCGGGAGGACGATGAACTCATGACCCGCACCCTAGGACGACGCGAGCCGGCCGCCATCCTCCCCGGGGATGATCCCGCAGCACGCGGCGCGGCCGCGGCCGGACGGCCTGGGGCCCGCTCGGGCGTGGAAAGGCCCCACGTGCACCTGCCAGAGCCCACCTACCCTTGCTACCTTCCGGTCCTGGGGGAGTTCAGCAGGATGACACCACACGTGGGGCCGACATCCATACTAGCCCTCGCCGACTCGGCTTGGCCAACCAGCACCCGCGCGGCTCCGGCGGGACGACTCACGCGCCGATCCGAGGTCTCGATGTGCGTTCCGCCCCCGATGTCCGCTAGGATGAAATCTGCTTTCGCGGCATCGCCGCGTGCACCTGAGGGTGCCGCCGGTCAGGATGCCGCGGACAGCGGCCAGGAGGATTCGCCTAGCGGCCTATGGCGCACGCTTGGAACGCGTGTTGGGTTAACGCCCTCGAGGGTTCGAATCCCTCATCCTCCGCCGATCGAGGCCCGGAGCTCCCACGGAGCTCCGGGCCTCTTCGTCGCTCCGGACCGGCTGAGGGCCCTCCCCCGGCGCATCGAGTGGCGGCTCCCAGCAGCTTCTGCCGCGGCGACACGGCGCGTCGTCGGGGAGATGCCGCTCGGAGCCGCCACTCGACGCAGGGGCCCAGGACGGGACCCCAGGACGCGCAGGGCAGGAGAGCCGCCCGCAGCAGCTCAGGTCCGCAGTCTCAGATCAGCATCCCCGCTCAGGACGCCGGCTCGCGCACCACCGCCAGACTGAAGCCGTCCCACCCCTTCGCGCCGACGGTCTGCACCGCAGTGGCCTCCAGCCACGGGTCGTCGCCCTGGTCCTGCAGGAACTGCCGGATGCCGCGGATGTCAGGGTCCGACGAGTCCGCATCGAGCACGGCGCCGTCGCGGACCACGTTGTCGCCGACGATCACCGTGCCCGGACGCGCCATCTGCAGGGCCAGCTGCAGGTACCGCGGATTGCCCGCCTTGTCGGCGTCCAGGAAGACCAGGTCGAAGGCCGCGCCGTCGCCGCCGCGGAACTCCTCCACCAGCTGCTCCAGCGTCTGTTCGGCCGCGCCGACGCGGATGTCGACGCGGTCGCCGACGCCGGCGGCGTCCAGATTGGTCCGGGCGACGTCGGCATGGGCAGGCTCGGACTCGCAGGTCACGACCTCACCGTCCTCGCCGACGGCGCGGGCCATCCAGAGCGTGGAGAAGCCGGCCAGCGTGCCGACCTCCAGCACCCGGCGCGCCCCGGAGATCTCGGTCAGCAGCCCGAGGAGCTTGCCCGTGCCGGACGAGACCTCGATGCCGGGCATCGAGGCTTCCTGCGCGCGGCGCTGCACCTCGGCGAACTGGTCATCCGGGCGGACGATGCTGTGCTCCAGGTGTGCGTCGACGTCGGCCCAGGAGCTCGTCGTGCGATCGGGGCCGGACTGGGTCACGGGAGTCGAGGAATCATCCATGGCGCCAGCCTATGGACCCCGACCCGCGCGCGGAAGGACGGATGGAACGGCGACCATCTCCGCCCGCTACACTGAGCTCGGCACACCCGCCCGATCCCGCACCAGGACCGCCTCCGCCGCTCATGTCTGCCCCCACCAGCCTCCACCTCCCCCGCCGTTCCGCCGGGGCCCGCCGGCGCGCGCCCGCGCATGGACTGGATGGATCTGCTGCGCGGCACCGCGGTGCTGCTCGTCGTCGTGCTCCACGCGGCGACCATCCCGGCCTCGACCGGCGATGCGATCCGCGAGTGGGTGCTGATCAACCGCTACGTCGAGCCCTTCCGCATGCCCATGCTGATGCTGCTCTCCGGCATGCTGCTGCCGACGTCGCTGACGAAACCGACCGCGCAGTATCTCTGGGGCAAGGTCGCCGGGATCGCCTGGCCGGCAGCGGTCTGGATGGTGCTCTACGGCGTGCTGGTCTTCCGCAACGGCCCCGGAGATCCGGACTACTGGCTGACCGGGGACTACCTGTGGTTCCTGCTGGCGCTGACGGCCTGCTACCTGGCCGCGCTGCTGCTCCGGGGCGTGCCGTTCGTCGGCGTCGCCGCGGCGATGCTCGTCGTCGTCACCTCCGTCGACGTCCCCGGCGGGCTGGCGACCAAGACCCTCTACTACGGGGCGTTCTTCTTCCTCGGCGCCGGACTCGGCCATCTGGTGCCCCGCTGGGTCCGCGCTCCCTGGCCCGTGGTGGCGCTGCTCGGCGTCGCCGCGGCGGTGCTGTCGCATCTGGGGCTGGAGGACCAGCGCCTGCGGCTGGGCACGCTGGAGGCGGCCGGCATCTCGGTGCTGGGGCTGCTGGTGATCCTCTGGGTCGCGCCGCGGCTGCCCGTCGGCGGGGCCGCGCGCTTCCTGCGCTGGGTCGGACGGAGCTCGATCGTCGTCTACGTCGCGCACTTCCCCCTCCTGGTGCTGGTCCACCGCGGGCTCGAGCGCCTGGGCGCCGACCCGTTCTGGCACGTCACGCTGACCACCGTCGTCGGGCTGGCGCTGACGGTGCTCATGGTGCGACTGCGGCCCCGCATGCCGTGGCTGTACGTCGCCCCGGGCGCCGCGCGGATCGCCGGGCGGCTGCGGGCCCGCACCGAGGCGCGAGCCGGGGCAAGCACCGGGGCCCGCACCGGGGCCAGCACCGGGGCCAGCACCGGGGCTCCGACGAATGCGGACGTCCGCGCTGCACGGTAGGGTCATGTCAGTGAGCACCGCCCTGTATCGCCGCTACCGCCCGGACACGTTCGCCGACGTGATCGGACAGGAGCATGTCACCGCTCCCCTGGTCACGGCGCTGGGCAAGAATGCCGTCTCGCACGCCTACCTGTTCTCCGGACCGCGCGGCTGCGGCAAGACCACCAGCGCCCGCATCCTGGCGCGCTGCCTGAACTGCGAGCAGGGCCCGACCGGCATGCCCTGCGGCGAGTGCGAGTCCTGCCGCGACCTGTCCACCGGCGGCTCCGGGTCGCTGGACGTCATCGAGATCGACGCCGCCTCCCACGGAGGCGTCGACGACGCGCGCGACCTGCGCGAGCGGGCCACCTTCGCCCCGGTGCGCGACCGCTACAAGATCTTCATCATCGATGAGGCTCATATGGTCACCGCCGCGGGCTTCAACGCGCTGCTGAAGATCGTGGAGGAGCCTCCGGAGCACATCAAGTTCGTCTTCGCGACGACCGAGCCGGACAAGGTCATCGGCACCATCCGCTCGCGCACCCACCACTACCCGTTCCGCCTGGTCCCGCCGGAGCCCCTGCTGGAGTACCTGCAGCGGCTCTGCACCGAGGAGCAGGTCCCGGTCGACCACGGCGTGCTGCCGCTGGTCATCCGCGCCGGCGGCGGGTCGGTGCGCGACACGCTCTCCGTGCTGGACCAGCTCATCGCCGGCTCCGAGGCATCGGGCATCGACTATGACCGCGCCGTCGCCCTGCTGGGCTTCACCCATGCCAGCCTGCTCGACGACGTCGTCGGCGCCGTCGCCGCGCTCGACGGCGCGACGGCCTTCAGCGTGGTCGACCGCGTCGTGCAGTCGGGCCAGGATCCGCGGCGCTTCGTCGAGGACCTGCTCGAGCGCATGCGTGACCTGATCATCGTGAAGTCGATGCCGGAGAACCCCGGGGCGATCCTGCGCGGCGTCCCCGACGACCAGATCCGCGGCATGCAGCAGCAGGCCGCCGCCGTCGGCCACGCCGAGCTCTCGCGCGCCGCCGACATCACCGCCCAGGCACTGACCGACATGGTCGGCGCCACCTCGCCGCGGCTGCACCTCGAGCTGCTGATGGCCCGGCTGCTGCTGCCCCAGGCGGAGTCGGGCGTCTCGAGCCTGGCCTCCCGGCTGGAACGCATGGAGCGCCGGCTGGACTTCGCCTCGGAGGCGGGCATGACGCCTGCCGCCCCGGAGACTCCGGCCGCGGAGGCCGGTGCCGCCGAGGCCGCGCCGACGCCGTCCGCGACGCCGGAACGACCAGACGACGCCGCGGCCGGCGCGACGCAGCCGGTCCAGGAGCGGCCCCAGGAGCCGACTCCCCAGCCCGCTCAAGCACCGACGGTCGCGGCCGCGGAGTCCTGGGGCACTGCGCCGAACCGGTCTGAGCCGACGTCGGCACCGGCGGCCGCGCAGCCCGCCGCCGAGTCGACGCCTGCGCCGCCCGCTGACTCGTCCACCGAGCCGGCGGAGGAGTCGATGCCCGCGCCGGGTGCCGGCTCCGCCGACGAATGGGCGACGCCGGGCGTGCCGCGCGCCGCCGAGGGGGCGGCGGAGCGGCCGGAGGAGCA
>NZ_AFRW01000005.1 GCF_000220985.1 Nesterenkonia sp. F | reverse complement strand
CAGCACCTGCTGCGCCCCGCCCGATTCGCCGCGACTCGCATGAGCGTCACAGCCGGGCCGGACCGGATCGCCCGGGCCAGTGCTGAACCGCCGGATCAGTGATCGTGGGAGTCGCCGGCCTCCTCATGGTCGTGGGAGTCGCCGGCCTCCTCACCGTGCTCGGCGTCGCTCTCCGCCGAGACGCCCTCGACCACCTCGCCGTCGGCGGCGGTGATCTCGTTCGGCGTGAAGCCGACGTCGACCGTGTTGAGGACCTCGCCGGCGGCCAGGTCGACCATGTGGATCTGCTCCGCGTCGGGCTCGGTGATGTAGGCGATGTCGTCGACCACGCGGATCGCCGGGCGCGGCTCCTGCCACTCGTCCGGCTCGGTCCAGGAGTCCATGATCTCCAGCGTGTCGAGCTCCTCGCCGGTCTCCTCGTCGAAGGTGTGCAGCGCCCCGTCCTCGGCGAGCACCAGGGACTCGCCCTCCGGGCCGCGCGCCAGCGAGCGGAAGTTGTAGGCGGCTCCGACGTCGGCGCGGGTGATCTCCTCCGATTCGGTGTCGATCAGCGCGATCTCGGTCATCGGCTCCTCGCCGTCCGGGTCGGTGTTGTAGTCGCCCAGCAGCACCGGCGAATCATCGGCCGGGAAGAGGTTGCCGCTGCGCGCATAGTCCGGCGCGGCGTCGATCTTCGTGAAACTCTCGCCGTCGAAGAGCAGCACGCCGTCCTCGCAGCCCAGCGCGATGGTGCCGTCGGAGAGCGCGGCCTCGCCGTGCACGCCCGGGCAGTCCTCGCTGCGGGCGATCTCCTCGCCGTCGGCGTCGACGACGTGGGCGCCGCTGCGCTGCTCCTCGTCGCCGAGGGTCTCCAGCCGCGAGCCGTCCTCGAGCACGACGGCGACGCCGTGGTGGGCCTCGGCCGTCTCGGCGGCCTCGGTCGGCAGCTCCTCGGCATACCCCTCCTCGGCGAGCGTCGACAGGTCGGCGAGGTCGTAGGTGCGGATCTCGCCGGTGCCGTCGAAGAAGAGCGCACCGGTGCCGTGATGGGGCACCGCATGCCCGGGATGGTCGCCGTCGACGGTGACGTCGGTGAGCACCGGCTCGGTCGTGTAGTAGTGATCATGCGCCCCATGCGGCTCGCCCCAGGTGCCCGCGTCCAGCAGCCGGAAGCCGCCGCCCTCGGTGAGGAAGACATGGCGCCCGTCCCCGGCCGGATTCACCCGCAGGAAGCCGTCGGCCTCGAAGTCGCCGAGCGTCTCCAGCGTGGCGCCGTCGAGCACGGCGACGCCGCCGTCGTGGGTCACCGCCAGGCGCGTGGTGGGGCCGGCGGCCTCCTGCGCCTCGCGCTCGGCGGGGTCGACGGCGTCGGCGGAGGGGGAGGACGTCGCCGCGGAGGACGAGCCCTCCGGCTCGTCGTCGGACGCGCCCGCGGACCCGTCGGCGCAGCCGGCCAGGGCGACGGCGGAGACGAGCAGCAGGGACAGGGAGGCGGAGTGGTGTCGTTTCATGCGAATCATTCTCACCAATTCGGGCGCGTGTTGCAAATCATTCTCATGTACCCCTCGGTCGAGGACTGAGCTGCCCAGGTGTCGGATTGTGTCCGCCGGCCGCCGCTGACGCCCCGCGGCTCCATAGACTGGCGGGCATGCCCAGCACCCAGTGGAATCCCGGGGCCTATCTGACCTATGCCTCGGAGCGGACCCAGCCGTTCATCGATCTGCTGCAGCGCGTGCGCGCGCCGCAGGCGACCTCGATCGTCGACCTCGGATGCGGTCCCGGCAACGGGATGCCGGTGCTGCGCGGCATGTGGCCGCATGCGCAGATCACCGGCGTCGACTCCAGCGCCGAGATGCTCGACCGCGCCCGGGAGGCCACCGACGACGACAGGATCAGCTACCTCCGCTCCGACATCCGCGACATCGCCCTCGACGAGCCCGCCGACCTCGTCGTCTCCAACGCCGCCCTGCAGTGGCTGCCCGACCATCGCGACCTGCTGCCGCGCCTGATGGACCTCGTCGCCCCCGGCGGCACGCTCGCCGTGCAGGTGCCGGGCAACTTCGGCGCCCCCAGCCACCGGCTGCTCGCCGAGCTCGCCGGGCGCGAGCCCTACGCGGCCCACGTCGACGCCGGAACGCTGCTGCAGCCGACCGCCGAGGTGGCCGACTACATGCTCGACGTCGCCCGGCCCGGCTGGCAGGTCGACGGCTGGGAGACCCGCTACCACCACGTGCTGACCGGCGAGGACCCGGTCTTCGAGTGGATCTCCTCGGCCGCGGCGCGCCCGGTGCTGCAGGCGCTGCCGGAACCGGAGCTCTCCGAGTTCGTCGCCGAGTACAAGGCCGCGCTGCGCGAGGCCTATCCGAAGACGGCGCTGGGCACGATCCTGCCGTTCCGCCGGCTCTTCGTCATCGCTCGCCGCCCGCAGGAGTGACGCGGGGCCGGGCCCGGCGCCCAGCGGGTCCGACGCGGCCGACGGCGGCGTCGAGGCCGGACGCGTATGATCGACGGCGCCCGGTCGCCTGCGCCGGGCCGACCGCACCGGGCCGACCCGCGCGGCCCGGCACGCCCCGCACGTCCTGATCAGCGAGGTCCCATGCCGTTCCACCCCGCCCCGACGCCGCGCACTCCGTGGATCGTGATGAGCATCTATGTGCTGGTGACCCTGGTCCTGGCCTGGGCGGTCACCCTGCCCCTGGTGGTGCAGTCCCCGGCCGAGCGCGCCGACGCTCCGCTGGAGCTGCACCAGAACCTCTTCCTGCTGAGCCCGCTGGTCGGCGCGGTCATCGCCTGGTTCGTCGAACGTCGCCAGCCTCTGGCGGTGCTCCACGGCGTGACGACCCCTCCCCGCGACGCGAGCGAGGGGCGAGACTCGGATGCCGCAGGTCACGCCGGTGACGCAGGTGACGCAGGTGACGCAGGTGACGCAGGTGACGCCGGCGAGGAGGTCTCGCAGAACGGCGTCGCCGCCCCGCTGCGCCGCCAGCACCTGGCGGATGCACTGGGCCTGACCCCGCTGCGTCCGGTCTCGCGGCTGATCAGCTGGTGCGTGCTCGCCCTGCTGCTCTTCCTCGCCCTGACCCTGGCCGCTCTCGGCGTCGGCGCGCTGCTCGGCGTCTACCCGCTGGACCTCTCGATGCCGCTGTTCACCCAGGATCTGGCCCGACGTCTGGGCGAGCAGGACGGCGGCCAGTTCCTCGCCAGCGGCCTGCTGGTCGAAGTCGGCGTCATCGTCGTCTCGGCGATCGCGACGATGCCGCTGCACGCGACGGCCGAGATGGGCTGGCGCGGCTGGTTCTTCCCGCGGCTGCAGCGACGGCTGGGCCCGACGGCGGCGGTGCTGGCCACCGGCGTGCTCACCGGGGTCTGGCACACTCCGCTGCTCGCCGCCGGCTTCCACTACACGAACACCCCGCTGCCGCTGGCGGTGCTCCTGATGTGCGGCTACTGCGTGGTGATCGGCGGCCTGCTGGCCTGGATGCGGATGCGCTCGGGATCGATCTGGCCGGCGGCCTTCGCCCAGTCGATGATCACCGCCGCGACGATCCTGCACTTCTGGTTCGCCAGCGCCGACCCGCAGTTCGACTACCGGGCGGCGACGCTGCAGGGCTGGTCCGGCTGGATCATCCCCGGCATGCTGCTGGGCATCCTGCTGCTGGTTCGGCGTCGAGCCTTCGTCCCGGCCGACTGAGCCCCCGCAACGGCGGGACTCACCCGTCGCCGCGCCCCTGATGAGCCTCGCTTTTCCTGCCGGAAACAGCCCGATGCCACGAGTGAAACACCCTCTTGGAAGGGTGGGCGCCATCGTCATCACCTCCACCGGGGGCGACCGGACCGCCGGCCGCCCCGAGGAGGCCGACACGCGACGGCGGAAGGCAGGACTGCACGATGAGCCCCACTCCCCACACCTCCGGACAGCTGACCGAGGAGCAGACGCGTCCCGCGACGACGGCCGACGACGCCGCCCAGCCCGCACGAACCGGCCGGCCGGACGCTCCGGCAGGGCCGACCGACCGGCTCGTCGTCGAACGCGGGCGCTGGATCACCAACTGGCAGGCCGAGGACCGGGACTTCTGGGAGGGTCCGGGACGTCCGACGGCGCGGCAGAACCTGATCTGGTCGGTCTTCTGCGAGTTCCTGGGCTTCGCCGTCTGGCAGCTGTGGTCGGTGACGGTCATCTTCCTGCCCGACGTCGGCTTCTCGCTGACCACCGGCCAGCAGTTCTGGCTGGTCTCGCTGCCGCCGCTGGTCGGTGCGACGCTGCGCATCCCCTACAGCTTCACCGTCGCCCTGTTCGGCGGGAGGAACTGGACGATCATCTCTGCGGCGCTGCTGCTGATCCCGACGCTGGCGATCACGCTGACGCTGGGCAATCCTGACACTCCGACCTGGGTGCTCTTCCTCATCGCCGCGGCGGCGGGCTTCGGCGGCGGCAACTTCGCCTCGTCGATGTCGAACATCACCTTCTTCTACCCGGCCCGGGAGAAGGGCGCGGCCCTGGGCGTCAACGCGGCCGGCGGCAATCTCGGCGTCGCGGTCTCGCAGTTCCTGGTGCCGATCGTCGTCAGCGCCGCGGCCTTCGGCGCCCTGCAGCCGAACCTGCCGATGGCCGGGCTGTTCTGGATCCCGTTCATCCTGGTCGCGATCTGGGGCGCCTCGCGGTTCATGCACAACCTCTCGCACGCGAAGAACGACATCGCCGGCTCGCTGTCGACGCTGAAGGAGAAGCACCTCTGGGCCATCGCGCTGATCTACATCGGCACCTTCGGCTCCTTCATGGGCTTCGGGTCGGTCTTCCCGACGCTGATCACCATGACCTTCCCGGAGTTCTCCTCCTTCCAGGTGCTCGGCGCCGCGCTCTCGCTGGCCTTCCTGGGCCCGCTGGTCGGCTCGCTCTCCCGTCCGTGGGGCGGCCGGCTGGCCGACCGCTCCGGCGGGGCGCGGGTCACCGTGGCGACGTTCCTGATCATGGCCGTGGTCACCGCGCTGGTGGTGCTCACCCTGCCGCTGGAGAACTTCTGGCTCTACCTGGTGCTGTTCATGGTGCTGTTCACCCTGACCGGTGTGGCCAACGGCTCCAGCTATCGGATGATCCCGATCGTCTTCCGCCTCTCGGTCAGCGCGGACGACCGCGTCGGCCATGAGCGCAAGGCCTCGGCCGCGCTGGGGCTGATCGGCGCGATGGGCGGCTACGGCGGCTTCGCGATCCCGCAGATCCTCAACGCCTCGCACGGCTCCACCGGCGCCTTCGACGTCGCCTTCTGGGGCTTCGCGGCGGCCTATGTCGGCTTCGCCGCACTCACCTGGGCCGTCTATCTGCGGCCGGGCACCGTGTTCTCCCGGGCGAACGTCTGAGGCGCCGATGCCCGAGACGATCTCGCCGACGCCGAGCAGCCCGGACTCCGGACCGGAGACGCCGCGGACGCGCAGCGTGCAGACCCACTGCCCGTACTGCGCGCTGCAGTGCGCGATGACGCTGACGGTCACCTCCCGGCCGGACGCCGTCGACGACTACGCCGTCGCCGGCGCGGAGTTCCCCACCAATCGCGGGCGGCTCTGCCGCAAGGGGGCGACGGCGGCGGAGCTGCTCACCCGCGGCGACCGGCTGACCGCCCCGCTGCTCCGCGACGCCGACGGCGAGCTGCGGAAGACCGACTGGGACACCGCGCTGGACCATGTGGCCTCGCGGATCACCGCACTGCAGACCGAGCACGGCCGCGACGCCGTCGGCATCTTCGGCTCCGGCGGGCTGACCAACGAGAAGACCTATGCGCTGGGCACGTTCGCCCGCACCGTGCTGGGCACCGCGCAGATCGACTACAACGGCCGGTTCTGCATGTCCTCGGCGTCGAAGGCCTCCACGCTGGCCTTCGGCCTGGACCGCGGGATGCCCTTCCCGCTGACCGATCTCGACGACGCGGCGACCGTCCTGCTGCTGGGTTCGAACGTCGCCGACACCATGCCGCCCTTCGTCCAGCACCTGGAGGGCGCGCGGGAGAAGGGCGGCCTGATCGTCGTCGACCCGCGGCGCTCGAACACCGCCGCGCTCACCGAGGGCGAGGCCGGCTTCCACGTCGCCCCCTCCCCCGGCGGGGATCTGGTGCTGCTGCTCGCCGTCGCCCAGGTGGTCCTCGAGGAGGGCTTCGCCGCCGAGGACTACCTGGCCGAGCGGGTCGAGGGGCTCGCCGCCTTCCGCCGGGCGGCGATGCGCTGGTGGCCCGAGCAGGCCCAGACCGTCACCGGCGTCGGCGCGGACCTGATCCGTCAGCTGGCCCGTCGGCTCGGCCATGCCGCGGCCAGGGCGCGGGACGGCGGCGATCCGGTGTTCATCCTCACCGGCCGCGGCGTCGAGCAGCACCGCGACGGCACCGACACCGCCCGGGCGGCGATCAGCCTGGCGCTGCTGCTGGGGCTGCCGGGCACCGACGCCGGCGGGTACGGCACGCTGACCGGACAGGGCAACGGCCAGGGCGGCCGCGAGATGGGGCAGAAGAACGACCAGCTGCCCGGCGCGCGCTCGATCCTCGACCCGGCCGACCGCGCCCACATGGCCGAGGTCTGGGGCGTCGACGAGGCATCCATCCCCGGCGTCGGTCGTCCGGCCGCCCAGCTGCTGCACACCATGGGCACCGACGACGGCGTGCGCGGACTGCTGGTCCACGGCTCCAACGTCGCGGTCTCCGCGCCGGATGCCGATCGCGTCGTGGAAAACCTGCGCGCCCTGGATCTGCTGGTCGTGGCCGACTTCTTCCTCTCCGAGACCGCCGAGGAGGCCGACGTCGTGCTCCCGGTGCTGCAGTGGGCCGAGGAGGAGGGGACGATGACCAACCTCGAGGGGCGGGTGCTGCGCCGTCGGCGGGCCGTCGAGCCGCCGGCCGGGCCGCGATCGGAGCTGGAGATCCTCGCCGAGCTGGCCCGCCGACTGGGCTCGGAGCTGGACTTTCCGACCGAGCCGGCCGAGGTCTTCGCCGAGATCGGGCGGGCCACCCGTGGAGCGACCGCCGACTACTCGGGGCTGGACTACGCCGCGCTCGACGACGGGCAGGCCGCCTACTGGCCGCTGCCGGCCGATCCGACGTCGTCGACCGCGCGGATCACCGCACCGACCAGCGGCGAGCGCTCCACCTCCGGCGAGCGCACCACCACCGACGAGCCCATCACCGGCACCGCGCGGATGTTCCGCGAGCGCTTCGCCCATCCCGACGGCCGGGCGAGGCTGGCCGACATCCGCGTCGGCCGCGGCGTGGTGCCCGCCGGCCGGCAGCTGGTCTTCACCACCGGCCGGCTGATGGAGCATTACCAGTCGGGCGCGCAGACCCGGCGGGTGGACGAGCTGCAGGCCGCGCATCCCGAGCCCACGCTGCAGCTGCACCCGGCCGCCGCCGCGCAGTTCGGGCTGACCGAGGGCGAGCCGGCGACCGTCACCAGCGATCAGGGCGAGATGACCGGACGGGTCGTGCTCGACGACGGACTGCGCACCGACACCGTCTTCGCCCCGTTCCACTTCCCCGGTGCGGGCACCGCCAACCGCGTCACGCGGGGACTGACCGATCCGCAGTCGAAGATGCCGGAGTTCAAGAACACGCCGGTCAGCATCCGACCTGCGGAGACGCTCGAGACTCCTGAGATCCCCGCCGTCGAGACGACCGAGGAGATGCCCCGATGATCGTGCCGCCCTCCTCCCCCGCTCCGCACGGCCCCACGGCTGTCGACCGCGCCGACGCCGTCGACGGCGCGGTCCCGCACGTGGTCGTCGTCGGCTTCGGCCCGGTGGCCGCCCGGCTGGTCGACGAGCTGCACGGGGCCGTCGCCGACGGCGCCGTGCGGCTGACGATCCTCGGCGCCGAGGCCCGACCGGCCTACCAGCGGATCCGCATCGGCGACGTCTCGGTCGGCCGCACCGCGCCCGAGGATCTCGCCCTGGCCGACGACGCGGAGCTGGTCGGCCTCGGCGTCGACGTCCGCTGCGGAGTCACCGCCACCGCCCTGCACGCCGCGACCCGGGTGCTCACGCTCAGCGACGG
>NZ_AFRW01000006.1 GCF_000220985.1 Nesterenkonia sp. F | reverse complement strand
GATCTCGTAGCCCGCGGGCAGGGTGAGGAACTCGGAGAGCCCGCCGCGGATCGAACCGACCAGGTTCTTCACCGGCGCCTGGCGGTGGGAGGTGCCCAGCGGTCCGCGGGCGGCGGTCTGCAGGGCGGCGACCTGCTCGTCCCGGACCTTGGAGGGGCCGGCGCCGAAGCGGCCGTCGGCGGGCAGCAGATCGCTGGGGATGGTCACGCGTGCAGCAGATGCAGCTGACATGGGGGTGCTCCTCGACTGTGGTCGGTCCGGCCGGAGGCGTCGGCGGGCCGGAGAGTCGGCCCAGCCACTATGCTGTCAGTGGTGCAGGACGCCGTGCTTCACGGTATCAAGAGCCTTCGTGCCGCGAGCCTCCGGACGGGCCGCCGTCGCCGGGCGACATCGCCGTCGTCGACGACGCCCCGGGCCCGGGGCTGGGGCGGGACGCAGGACCCGGCTGAGGAAAGTGATCCCCTTTTGACAGATCTCATCGACACCACCGAGATGTACGTGCGCACGATCCTCGATCTCGAGGAGGAGGGCATCGTGCCGCTGCGCGCGCGCATCGCCGAGCGCCTCGAGCACTCGGGGCCCACGGTGTCCCAGACAGTGTCGCGGCTGGAGCGCGACGGGCTGCTCTCGCTGACTCCGGAGCGGCATCTCGAGCTGACCGAGGCCGGCCGCGAGCTGGCCGTGCGGGTGATGCGCAAGCACCGGCTCGCCGAGCGGCTGCTCTCCGACGTGATCGGCCTGGACTGGCCGCACATCCACGAGGAGGCCTGCCGCTGGGAGCATGTGATGAGCGAGCGGGTGGAGCGCCGGCTGGTCGAGCTGCTCGAGGATCCGGTGGTCTCGCCCTACGGCAACCCCATCCCGGGGCTGGAGAAGCTCGGCGTCTCGCGCGCCCAGCAGGTCTCCGAGCAGCTGGTCACCCTGCGTCGGGTCGCCGAGGAGGGCGGCGACGTCGAGGGCGGCGCGGCCGCGTCCGACGGCGGCGCGGGTCGGGCGTGGCGGGTGCAGCGGCTGGCCGAGTCCATCCAGGTCGAGCCGGAGGTGCTCGAGCAGCTGCTCGAAGCCGGCATCCGCCCCGGCGTGCGGGTCACGCCCGGCGAGGTCACCGAGGCCTACGTCTCGCTGGTCGTCGCGTCCGAGGATGCGGGCGAAGAGATCGAGGTGGAGCTCCCGCTCGAGGTCGCCCAGCACATCTTCGTCGACCGCGGCTGAGTTCGGCCGAGGTCGCCCGGGCGCAGCTGAGGGCGGAGGCCGGAGTGCGTCGGCGGTCACCGGTGGATCACGCGATGGTCACAGGGCGTGCCTCCCGGCATGTCGCGGAGGTCGTGCCGCCGTCGTGCTCCGACCGCCACCCGGAGCTGCCCTGCAGAACGGCTCTGATCTGGAGCGATGATGCGCGTCGCATGCTCGCCGCCGTGACGCGGCACAGGACGGCGCGAGGCGGCGTACGGCGCGCCGTGACCTGAGCGTGACAATTATATCGATCTGTTATAGCGTCGTGTCCGGTGCGTGGGACGTGTTGTTCGTGGTCCCACGAACCCCTCGGCGGAACCACCCTGCCGCCGTCGAGGCAGAGATGACGACTACCGCACGGCAGGGGCGGGGACCCGCGGTCGAGCAGGACCTGGAGAGCAGGCTGACCCCCGGCCGAGCGCTCCACACCGGCAGCCCCGTCACAACAGGGAGAGGTTTTAACCACGTGACTGACACCACGACGTACAGCTCGCGCCGCGAGCGTCGCCGTCAGGCCGAGCCCCGACTGGCTCGCGCCGTCGTCCAGAACGCCGGCAGCGCGGGCCGCAGCGCCGCCGTCGTCGCCGCAGCGTCCGGCCTGGTCCTTTCGACCGGCGCGGCCGCCGCCGCGGACCAGGGCTCCGAGGAGCGCGCGGTCTCGACGCTGGAGGTCGCCCAGTCCGGCCTGTCCGTCGAGCGGGCCAGCAAGAACGAGGCCACTGCGGTCACCGCGTCCGACGACGTCGAGCTCACCTTCGACCGCCCCGAGGTCTCCTCGACCCCGGCCCCGGAGGGGCCGACCGAGACGGAGCTCGAGGCTCAGCGTCAGGCTGAGCAGGAGGCCGAGGAGGAGGCCCAGCGTCAGGCCGAGGCCGAGCGCCAGGCTGAGCAGGAGGCCGCCCAGCAGGAGCAGGCCGCCGCGGAGGAGTCTTCGCAGGAGTCCAGCGCCTCGCTGTCCGACTACCGGTCCGGCACCCGCGGGCTGGTCGAGGAGCTGGCCCAGCAGGAGGGCGTCAGCGCCACGGCGATGTTCGACCAGCTCATCGGCGACTCCGCCTACAGCTCGGGCGGCGTCCTCGACCACGCGGCCCTGCAGGCCCGGGTCGACGAGCTGACCGGCGCGGACGAGCAGCCGGCCGAGCAGGAGAGCCAGGAGCCGCAGACGACGGTCGCGTCCGTGGAGGACGAGGAGCCGGAGCAGTCGGAGGCGCCCGAGGAGCCGGAGCAGACGCAGAGCTCCAGCGCCGGCTCGCTGAGCGGCGTCGTCTCCGCCGCCTACTCCGGTCTCGGCACCCCCTACGTCTATGGCGGCAAGGGCCCGGGCGGCTGGGACTGCTCCGGCTTCGTCGCCTGGGCCTACGCCCAGGCCGGCTACAGCATCCCGTCGAGCACCTCGGCCATCCAGGGTGCGGGCAACCTGCGCTGGACCGACAACCCGCAGCCGGGAGACCTGGTCATCCAGAACGGCGGCGGCCACGTGGGGATCTACGTGGGCAACGGCCAGTTCATCGGCGCTCAGAACCCGTCGACCGGCACGCTGCAGTACAGCTACGAGTCTCGTCCGGGCAACAGCCACGTCGGCTACATGACCCTGCGCTGAGCAGGGTCGGCCGAGCCGACGGGCGTCGACCGGGATCGACGTCCATCACGATGACGCCGCAGGCGCCGTCCCCACCGGGGGCGGCGCCTGCGGCGTCTCTGCATCCGGCCGCGCCGTCGCCCCGCTGTCCTGTATTCTCCTCGGCGTGTGACTCGAGTCATGGGATGTCGTTCTGTCCGCCGACCGTCTATATTGTGGGGAAATGAGGCGCGGACCGGCGCCCTCGGCGCTGCTCCGTGCTCGATTCGACGAGGGACGGAGGGACCGCCATGCGCACCCTGGTGCTCAACGCCGGCTATGAGCCGTTGAGCGTGGTGTCCTCCCGTCGTGCCGCCGTGCTGGTGATGCGCGGCAAGGCCAGCGTGCTGGCCGAGGACGGTGGACCGATCGTCTCGCCGACGACGCTGTGGCCGCGGCCGGCCGTCATCCTGCTCCACCAGTACGTCCGCGTCGTGCGCCGCCGGCCCGGATCGCCCTCCCGGCGCGGCATCCTCCGCCGTGACCAGCAGCGCTGCGCCTACTGCAGCCGGCCGGCCGACACCGTCGACCATGTCGTCCCCCGCTCCCGCGGCGGCGACTCCAGCTGGGAGAATCTCGTCGCCTGCTGCGGCCCCTGCAACCTGCGCAAGGGTGACCGCACCCTCGGCGAGCTCGGCTGGTCGCTGCGCGTGACGCCGACGGCGCCCCGTCACCCCACGTGGCTGCCCCAGGAGCTCGACACCCCGCATGAGCTCTGGATGCCCTTCCTCGAGCATGCCCGCTGAGCGCGGCCGCTCCGCCGCCGAGGGGCCGCAGTGCGCGGCGGTGCTGCTGGCCGGCGGGACCGGATCTCGCCTCGGCGGGGCGGAGAAGGCGCTGCTGCGGCGCGGTTCCACGACGCTGCTGCGGGCCTGGCTCGCGGCGCTGGCCGGACGCTCCATCGACGTCGCCGTGGTCGGGCCGTCGCATCTGCGCCCACAGCTCGACGCCCCCGAGCTCTCGCCCCGGACCGCCGCCGCTCCTGGCCCGAAGGTGCTGCTGACCCGCGAGGACCCGCCGCTCTCCGGGCCCGCCGCCGGCGTCGCGTCCGGGGTCCGGACGCTGGCCGCCGCCGAGCTGCTGCCGCGCGAGGGGCATGTGCTGCTGCTCGCCGTCGACACCGTCGACCCGGCCCTGCTGCTCGACTGGCTGCAGGGCTTCGCCCCCGAGCCCGGACGCGGCGTGCTCCCCGCCGACGCCGCGGGCCGCGAGCAGCGGCTGGCCAGCATGGTCGACGCCGCGGCCCTGCGCCGGACGGTGGAGGCGCTGGCCCCGGGGGAGGAGGCCGGATGGCCGCTGCGTCGGCTGCTCGAGGGACTCGCCGTCGACCGGCCGCGGCTGCCCGCGGGCCTCGGCCGTGACGTGGACACCCCCGCCGACGCCGCCGCGCTGGGAGTCGAGATCCCCGACGCGGAGCGCGGTCGACCGCTGTGAGAAGCTGAGGACTCCCGATCAGCACACCGGACTGAGCTCCGAGCCCCGCGCGAGACCGGGCTCAGCACCAGACAGGAGGCGCGCAGATGGCTGATGGACGAACCGAGGACGCTCCGGGGGCGCAGGCCGGGGGAGCGGGGCAGGATGCCGCCCGCGAGGCGATCGAGGACTGGGTGCGCGAACTGGCGCACCACCTGGAGATCGACGACGTCGAGCTCGACGTCGACGCCGTGCTCGGGCTGGCCGGTCAGGCGGCCCACACCGTGGTGCGGCCGGCAGCCCCGGTGACCACCTACCTGATCGGCTATGTCTCGGGTCTGGCCGAGGCCACCGGGCAGGCGGACCGCCCCACGGCCTCGCGGGCGGCCTCGCGGGTGGCCGCCGAGCTGCTCGCCCGCCGCCGGGACGCCCGGGACGCCCAGGAAGCCGGCGACGCCGGAGGCTCCGGCGACTCCGCGGGCGCGCAGGACGCATGACCGACCAGCACGCCGCTCCGACGCTCGCCGAGGCTCGACGCCGAGCGGCCGCCGCGGCCGTCGCGCTGCGCGGCCCGGGCGTTCCGACGTCCCCGCGGCGTGCG
>NZ_AFRW01000007.1 GCF_000220985.1 Nesterenkonia sp. F | reverse complement strand
GGCTCGACGCCGTGGAGCAGGCCCGCCGCGCCGACCAGCTCGCTGCGGTGCTTCAGGCGCATATCCGCCCGACGGCCATCGTGGCCGCCTACCGGCCGATGACCGGCGAGCCTGATGTCGGCCCGTTCCTGACCACCCATCGGGCGCGCGGCGGCACAGTGCTGCTGCCTCGTGTCGTCCCAGGTCCCGAGCCCCGACTGGAGTGGGTCCTGTGGACCCCGGAGACGACCATGCGGCGCAGTCGGCAGTTCCCCATCGACGAGCCCGCCGGAGACCCCGTCGCGCTGGAGGTTCCCCGGGACGTCGACGTGATGCTGGTGCCGGCGCTGGCCGTCGGCCGCGACGGGGTGCGGCTGGGGCAGGGCGGCGGCTACTACGACCGCCTGCTGGGACCGGGCCTCGAGACCTCCGAGGACGGCATGGACACCGATCCGGAGGGTGCCGCAGGTCCGGAACGGATCGCCGTGGTCCATCCTGAGGAGCTGCTCTCCGCCGGCGACATTCCGGTCGAATCGCATGATCTCCGCGTGACCCGAGCGGTCGCCGCGCACGGCCTGGTGCGGCTCGACGCGACGGGCTGACCGCCTCGGCCGCCGGTACGTCGTCCCCCGACGGGGATGCAAGCGCGGGATGCCGCGCAGTATAGAATGGAGCGTCTGCCCGATCCGCCGGCGGCGGACGCGCCGCCATGACCTGTCCTCCGAGGAATCGCGATGCCCACCTATGCCTACGGCTGCAAGGACTGCGGCCACGCCTTCGACATCGTCCAGTCGTTCAGCGAGGACTCGCTGACCGAGTGCCCCGAGTGCGGCGGCACGCTGCGCAAGAAGTTCGGCAACGTCGGGGTGACCTTCAAGGGGTCGGGCTTCTACCGCAACGACTCCCGCGGCTCCAGCTCGTCCTCCGACGGCGCGTCGACCTCCTCATCCGGCTCATCCGGCGAGTCCTCGTCGGACTCGTCCAGCTCGTCGAGCTCCTCCGAGTCGTCGACGAGCTCCTCAGGCTCCGAGTCCTCGTCGAGCTCCTCCGGCTCCACGAGCTCCTCCGGCACCCAGGCCGCCTCCTCCTGATCGGCACGCATCGGACCGTCCGCCCCCGCTCACTCGACCAGACTGAGGTCGATGCGACCGCGGTGGGCGGCCTCGGCCAGCGTCTCGGCGACCTCGGGCTCCACAGCGAGGATCACCACCTCGCCGGCCTGTCCGTCGGCCGGCAGCCAGTCGTCGGAGGCGCTCTGCGGCGTCCAGAGCACCGGCGCCCCCTCCGCCACCGTCTCCGCCGGCGGCATGGCCTCCGGTCCTGATCCCGAGACCAGCACATCGACCCGACGCCCCGGGGTGAGCATCCCCACCAGCGCCGTGTCGGCGGGCCGCACAGGCATGGCCACCACGTCCCCCGCCTGCCCGTCGAGCAGCCCCGGTCCGACGAGCTGGGACTCCAGGACCACGACGCCCTCGGGCAGGGGCACGGCCGCCTGACGTCCGGCCAGTCGGTCGAGGAGATCCCCTCCGGCGTCCCCCGACCCCTCGTCGGGTTCGCCCCCGCTCTCGCCCGATCCACCCCATTCGGCGGCCGCGGCCCCGACCGGCACAGAATCCGCATCGACCCGGGCCGTCTCCAGCTGCGCCGCCTCCAACGTCTCGCCCACCGCGGCCTCGGCGGTGGTGCGCACGACGGTGACCACCTCTCCGGGCGGCGCCGTACCGCCGGCGAGCATCCCCGCGGCCACCGCGCAGCAGGCGAAGAGCAGCGCCAGCGGGAGGCGCATCCGGCGCACCACACGCGTCGGCGAGGAACCGCGGAGCCGGCGCGCCACCCTCGGCGGACGCTCTCCTCGAAGTCGCCGGGCCGGCCGGCCGCCGGGCCGTCGACCGACCCTGCGACCGGACCGATGACCGCGCCCCACGGGACGCGGGCCGTCCCCGCGGCCCGGCGGGGACGGAGCCGATGCATCGGGCGCCGGAGCAGGACGCGGCGGGGCGGGCAGACGCATCGGCCGCTGCTGACCGAGGCGTCGGGCTCGACGCGACGTCGGCGGATGCGACGGCGCCGAGGAGGAACCGACGGCTGGGGCGGAGACCGGGTCGGAGACGACGGATCGACGGGCGGCTGTGCTCATGACTCCAGCGTCGCCGCAGGAGGCCAGGTCGACCAGCCGCGGCCCCGGTCCTGTGGATATCACGGCGTGTCTGGCGCGAAGACCGGGGCCTGTGCAGGAAGGCCCCGGAGAGACTCACCAGTGCGGCGGACGCTCCTGGAGGATCCAGCGGTCGCGCGGGCTCAGCCGTTCGGTCCCCTCGACCGGACGAGCCACACGCTTCATCGGGGCCTTCGCCGATTCCTCCGGACTGCCGTCCCCGGCCGCTCCGGGAGTCCGCGCGCTCGCCTCGCGGGCCGCGGACGTCGGCCGCACCCTCCGTTCGCCGTCAGCATCGCGCCCCGGCGCATCGCTCGTCGCCACGTCGCCGTCGGCCGAGGCGGAGTGGAACCGCCGAGCCTCCTCGGCCTCGGGCCGGCCCGACGTCGCCGGAGCCACCACCCGTCGCGCCCCGCGCCGCCCGCGTCGTGCCGCGCGAACACCCGGGTCCCGGGGGCTCGGCTGCTCGGCGTCCTCCGCCCCGGCGACGTCCTCGCCTCGGTCCTCGGGCATCGGGTCAGGTGTGCCGGCCGCGCTGACGCGGCGACGGCCAGGTCGTGACGCGGCGTCGGGAGTCCTCGTCGTCGACGTCGGCGGCCCCGCCGAAGCGCACGCGGGCCCCGACGGCCTCCTCCGGCTCGCGGTCGGCCAGTGCCCCGGTCGTCTTCAGAGCGATGCGACCGTGCTCGGCGAACTCCGGGCCGGCGGCCAGACCGACCTTCTCGGCGACCATCTCGGTGCAGCGCGCCGGGTCGGTGAAGACTTCGATGGTCCAGAGCACCACATGGGTCCAGCCGAGCTGCTCGAACTGCTCGGGGTTCTGCCGGGAGCGCTCGCGCACCGACATCGCCGCATAGCCGTCAGTGCCGTCGGAGACCATCGCCACCGGCGTCACCGGCACCTGCGGAGAGATCTTGCGCGGGCAGGCCGCCAGATCCAGCGTGCCGTGGAAGCCGTCCTCGACACGACCGCCGCGGGCCCGGATGCGATCGACCAGATCCAGCACCAGCGGGTCGGTCAGCGACGCCGAGGCCGACGGGTTGCCGCTGTCGCGCAGGCCTCGCTCCACCAGACGCATGACCAGCGCCGCCCCCGGCTCCAGCGCCGCGGCGTCGACCTGCTCGGGCGTCAGCGAGGTCACCAGACGCAGCTGCTCGCGCGCCCGGGTGGCGGCGACGGCGGCGTACTCACGACCCCGGGGGCCGGAGAGCGCGCCGAACTCGCGCACCGGGTCGCCGGTCACGCCGCGGCCGAAGCCCAGCGAGAAGATCACCTGATCACGGACCAGATGATGAGCCCGCTCCACCGGCGCGACGACGAACCGCTCGCGCCCGTCGGCCTCGAAGAAGCCGCGTGCCCAGGAGTGGTTGGCCAGGTTCACCTTCAGCGCATCGGCCACCCGGCGTGCGTGGCGCTCCGAGCCGGTGATCACCGCCAGCGAGGCGTCCCGCCGGGACCGGATGTGCTCGAAGACCAGGTCGACGACGCGGTTGACCTCCCGGGTCGGCGAGTCGGCGACGTCGCCGGCGCTCGGAGCGGCCGACGACTCGGCCAGCGACTCCACCGTCAGCCGGCGGCCCTGGCCGGTCAGCTGCGCGGCGTCGGGCAGACGCATCAGCTCGCCGTCGTAGATCTCCTCC
>NZ_AFRW01000008.1 GCF_000220985.1 Nesterenkonia sp. F | reverse complement strand
GCATGAGCCGCGCACAGACTCCGCGCATCACCCGGTCACGGCTCGTCGGCGGAGCCGTGGTGGTCGTGCTGGCCGCGGCGATGCTGCTCAACACCCGCTTCCTCACCCCCGAGGAGGTCGACGCGCTGACCCCCGACGAGTTCGACCCGGCGGCGACGGCGGAGGACCTCCATGTGCAGGCGACCGAGGAGCTGGTCGGCGATCCGGCCGACCTGGATGCGGTCACCGCCGCGATCGCCGAGGACCCCGAGGCCGCGGCCGAGGAGTTCAGCGCCCTCTCCCCCGGCGAGGGCACCGACGCCTACACCGTCTCGGTCACCGGCACCGTGGAGGAGGCCGACGAGAACACCCTGACGCTCGCCGTCGACGGGCTCTCCACCGAGCGCCCGGTGGTCGTGCCGGTGGGCACGGCCGTCGACGGCACGCTGATCCGCGACCTGACCGGCTTCGAGTTCGGCGACGCCCCGGGCCAGACCGGCTACCAGCAGGTCGGCAACGAGCTCGCCGCGCTGCTGCGCGCCGACGCCGCCGAGGCGCTGGGCGACGATCCGTCGAGCCTCGTCGACCAGGAGGTCACCGTCCGCGGCGTGCTGCGCCATGTCCGCACCGGCGGCGAGGCGCCGGAGGGCAAGCCGATCACCATCCAGCCGATCGAGCTGGAGGCCGACGGATGAGCCCCGCGGAGAAGACCGGGGCCGAATCCGCGGCCCCCGCCGAGACGACGACGTCGGCCAGCGCGGCCGGCCGCGTCGGCGACGTCGTGCTGCGCGCCGTCGACATCAGCAAGACCTACGGCGTCACCCGCGCGTTGAAGGGCGTGAACTTCGACGTCCGCGCCGGCGAGGTGACGGTGCTCTTCGGCGAGAACGGCGCCGGCAAGTCCACGCTGATGAAGATCCTCTCCGGCGTCGAGCAGCCCACCGCCGGGCATCTGGAGCTCGACGGCGAGCACGTCGAGCTGGCGTCGACCTCGCAGGCGGTCGCCCGCGGCATCTCGATCATCCATCAGGAGCTGAACCTCAACGCCAATCTCACCGTCCGCGACAACATCTTCCTCGGCCGCGAGATCCTCGGCGCGCGCGGGATCGACTACCGGCGGCAGGCGGAGATCACCCGGGAACTGATGGACCGGCTCGAGGAGCCCGTCTCCCCGGAGACGCTGGTCCAGGACCTGCGGGTGGGCCAGCAGCAGATCGTCGAGATCGCCCGGGCGCTGTCCACCGACGCCCGCATCCTGATCATGGATGAGCCCACCTCGGCGCTGAGCACCTCCGAGGTGCATGTGCTCTTCGGGATCATCCGCGAGCTCACCCGCCAGGGCGTGGCGATCGTCTACATCTCCCACCACCTGGAGGAGGCCATCGAGATCGCCGACCATGCGGTGGTCTTCCGCGACGGCGAGCTGGTCGCCGCCGAGGAGGCCGAGCACATCGACCTCCCCTGGGTGGTGCGCACGATGGTCGGCCGCGACGCCGACTATGACTTCCGCGATCGCGAGCGTCGCCACGGCGAGGTCGCGCTCTCCGTCCAGGACGTCACCGTCGCCGATCCGTCGACGGGCAAGGTCCCCGTCGACCATGTCTCGGTCGACGTCCGCGAGGGCGAGATCGTCTGTCTCTTCGGACTGATGGGCGCAGGCCGGACCGAGCTGATGGAGGCGCTGGCCGGTCGCGACGAGCTCGCCGGCGGACGCGTGACCCTCGACGGCGAGGACCTCGCCGGACGCGGCATCGGCGACCGCATCGCCCAGGGCATGGGCCTGGTGCCGGAGGACCGTCAGCGCGACGGCATCGTGCAGCTGCAGTCGGTGGGGCGGAACATGGCGCTGGCCAGTCTGCGCACCTGGGTGCGCGGATTCTTCCTGAGACAGCGCGCCGAGACCCTGAACGTCGAGCGATCCATCGCCCAGATCGGGGTGAAGACCGAAGGGTCGGATGCGCCGATCATGTCGCTCTCCGGCGGAAACCAGCAGAAGGCGGTCATCGGCAAGATGCTGCTGACCGATCCCCGCGTGGTGCTGCTGGACGAGCCCACCCGCGGTGTCGACGTCGGGGCCAAGGGCGAGATCTTCTCGCTGCTCTTCGATGAAGCGGCACGAGGCCTGGGCGTGCTCTTCGTCACCTCCGACGTCGGCGAGGCGATGACGGCCTCCCATCGGATCGTGGTGATGAGTCGCGGCCGGGTGGTCTGCGAGCTCGATCCGCGCAGAACCAGCCGGGACGAGATCCTCGCCGCCGCGGAGGGCACCGTTCCCGAGCACGCGCGGACCTCCGCGCCCGCCGAGACCTCCGGACCCGCCGGACACCCCGAGAGCACCTCCAGCACGAGCACCACGAGCACCACGAGCACCACGAGCACCACGAACGGAGCAGCATCATGAGCACCACGACAGCTCAGGAGACGCCGGCAGGGGCGTCGACGGAGACGACACGTCGGCCCCGGTTCTCCTTCTCGCTGGGCTCGGTCCTCGTGGAGGCCCGCGCCCTGGTGGCCCTGGCGATCATCATCGTCATCTTCACCGCGCTGAACGACAACTATCTGGCGGTCAGCAACCTGACCACCATCGCCAAGGACGTCTCCTTCAACGCCATCCTCGCCCTGGGGATGCTGATGGTGATCCTCAACGCCGGCATCGACCTCTCGGTCGGCTCCACCGTGGGGCTGACCGGTGCAGTCGCCGGCAATCTGTTCCAGGGCCTGGATGTGCCGCTGACCGACGCGGTGATGTTCCCCGCCACGTGGGTGATCGTGCTCATCTCGATCGGCGTCGGGATGCTCGTCGGGCTCGTCAACGGGCTGCTGATCTCGAGGCTCAATCTCGCGCCGTTCATCGTCACCCTGGGCATGCTCTACGTCGGGCGCGGCCTCACCCAGGTGCTGCTGGGAGGGACGAACATCACCAACGACCTGCGCGGACAGGAAGGCCTGGGCAACACCGGGTTCTTCGAGATCTTCGCCAGCCGGCCGCTGGGCGTGCCGATCGCGGCCTGGGCGATGATCGCCGTCGCAGTGGCCTTCTCCCTGCTCCTGACCCGCACTCCGTTCGGGCGCTGGCTCTACTCCACCGGCAGCAACGAGCGTGCCGCCGAGCTCTCCGGCGTGCCGGTCAAGCGGGTGAAGACGCGGATCTACGTGCTCACCGGCATGTGCGCCGGGATGGTCGGCATCCTGCAGATCGCCAACATCCGCTCCTCCACCGCCGATCTGGGCGACACCTACGAGCTCAACGCCATCGCCGCCGTCGTCATCGGCGGCGCCGCGCTCTCCGGAGGACGTGGCACCGTGCGCGGCACGGTCATCGGCGCCTTCGTCATCGGGTTCCTGTCCAACGGACTGGTGATCGTCGGGGTCTCGCCGTTCTGGCAGACCGTCATCACCGGCGCAGTGATCATCCTGGCCGTCGCTGTGGACCAGATCCAGCAGATCGTCCAGCGCCGCCGGGCCCAGGCCCGTGCCGTCGCCGAGGCCCGGCGGGTCTCCGAGCGAGCCGAGCGCGACCGGGACTCCGAGGGGAAGGAGGCCGCCGGCGTCTGAGCCCGGCGCCGACGACGGCGCACGGGCGCGGCGCGCCCGACGCCGCCGTCGGTCAGATCCCGCCGATCGCCTGATCGGCACCCACCCGCACCGAATCCAGAAAGGCACCACCATGCGACGCACCATCCTGAGCACCACTGCGGCGATCGCCGCGACCGGACTCGCCCTGACGGGCTGCGGCGGCTCCGAGGAATCCGACGCCGGCTCCGAGGGCGGAGGCGACGGCGGCGGCCAGATCTCCATCATCACCGTCGACCCCTCGAACCCGTATTGGTCGGCCGAGATCGAGACTGCCGAGACCGTCGCCGAGGAGATGGGGTACACCACGGAGACCTCGGCCCACAACAACGATCCCGACGAGCAGACGCGGCTGATGGAGACCGCCATCAATGACGACGTGGACGGGATCCTGCTGGACCCGGCCGGTGCCGACGAGTCGGTGGCCATCGTGCAGCAGGCCGTCGACGCCGGGATCCCGGTCTCGCTGGTCAACGCCGAGATCGCGGAGACAGGGCTGGCCGAGGCACAGATCGTCTCCAACAACGCCCAGGGCGCGACCATCGGCGCCGAGGCCTGGGCGGAGGCCATGGAGTACGAGGGCACCTACGTCGAGCTGTTCGGCAAACCCAGCGACAACAACGCCCAGGTCCGCTCCGACGGTTTCGACGGCGTGCTCTCCCAGTATCCGGACCTCGAGAAGGTCGGCGAGGAGATCGCCAACTGGGATCGCCAGGAGGGTCAGGAGAAGATGGAGCAGCTGCTCTCCCGCTACCCGGACATCGACGGTGTCGTCGCCGGCAACGATGAGATGGCCCTGGGCGCGATCAACGCGCTGGAGCAGGAGGGCATGCTCGACGAGGTCGAGGTCCTCGGCTTCGACGGCAACAACGACGCGGCACAGGCTGTCGCCGACGGCGACATGGTCGCCACGGTGCTGCAGCCCATCACCGAAGGCACGACCCAGGCGATGGAGGTCCTCGACGAGGTCATCCGCACCGGCGAGTCGCCGCTGGAGGACGAGAAGGTCGCTCTCGACTGCGTGCTGATCACCGAGGAGAACGCCGACCAGCTGCAGGACTTCTCCCTGGAGCAGTGACCGGCCGCCACGAGCCGGCACACCCAGCGACGGCTCTGGAGTCCGAACCGGAACTCCCCCGATTCGGGAGGGGTTCCGTCCGGAACTCCAGAGCCGTCGTCGTGTGCTGGGCCGGGTCACCCGGTGCGCCCGACGGCTGGACGACGCCGTGCCGCAGGCCGGTGCTCCCGCCGGAGCGAACCGCGGTTCACACGATGGTGAAGCCGCCGTCGATGCGCAGGTCGGCGCCGTTGACCATCGCCGCCTCCGTCGAGGAGAGGTAGACGACCGCCGCGGCGACCTCCTCCGGCTCGGCGAATCGACGGGCAGGGATCTGCTCCTTATGCGCCTCGCCGTGCGGACCGTCCCAGGCCTGCTTCCCCAGGTCGGTCATCACCACCGTCGGCGAGATCGTGTTGGCGGTGATGCCGTGCGGCCCGAGCTCGCGGGCCAGCGAAGCGGTCAGCCCGAAGAGCCCCGACTTCGAGGCGCCGTAGGCGGCGTGCTGATCCAGGGCGACATGCGCCGCCTGCGAGGCGATGTTCACGATCCGCCCGAAGCCGGCCTCCTTCATCCGCCGTGCGGCGGCCTGACAGGCGTGGAAGGTGCCGGTGAGGTTGACCGAGAGGATCGTCTCCCAGGTCTCCGGAGACAGCTCGTCTACCGGGTCCAGGGCGACGACGCCGGCGGAGTTGACCAGGATGTCCACCCGGCCGTGCTCGGCGACGATCGCCCCGATGCACGCGTCGACCGCCGCGGCGTCGGTGACGTCGACGGTGCGGGCGTCGACGCCGCCTCCGTCGGGGTGGTCGGCGCGCAGCCGGGCGGCCGCGGCCTCCAGCCGCTCGGCGTCGCGGTCGGCCAGCACGACCGTCGCGCCCTGTCCGGCGAAGCCGCGGGCGACGGCCTCGCCCAGCCCGGACGCGCCGCCGGTGACGACGGCGACGCGTCCGGTCAGGTCGAAGAGCCGGGCACGGGCGGGTCCACTCGCAGATGCGCTCATCGGTCTCCTCCTCGCGGATCGACGGCCGGCTTCCCCGCAGGCGCCGGGCTCTGCGGGGTCTCGACGCGGGCCGACTCCGGCTCCGCGATCGGACGACGCCGACCGAACAGCCGACCGTGCTTCTCCTTCTCCTCGTCCTCGGGCACCTCGAGATGACGGATCATCAGGAAGGCGCAGCCGTAGAGGGCGACGAACGCCCAGACGACCAGCGAGTTGCGGGCGAAGTCACCCATGCCGGACCACTCGGCGACGGTGAACACGACGGCCACCACGGCCGAACCGAGGAAGGTCGCGCCGCCGGCGGCGGTGGTGTACATGGCCATCGCCGCGCCCTTGTGGTCCGGCGCCAGCGCCGGCATGATCGCTCCCATCGGCACGAATCCGGCCAGCAGGCAGCCGAAGACGCAGCCTGCGACCACCGAGAGCAGGTAGCCCCAGGTGGAGCCCGCCGGGACCATATGCGGGACGTACCACCAGAGGAGCAGGCCGACCGCCGAGCCGGTGATGCCGAACCACTTCACCGTCCGGCGCCAGCCCCAGCGGTCGCCGATGGCGCCGAAGACCGCGTTGACCAGGATGTTGGTCGCGTAGACGGCGACGGTCATCGCCAGCCAGCGTGATTGGCCCCATTCGAGCGTCGTGGCGATCACCGCCGGCAGCACGATGAACATGCCGAACTGCGGGGCGGTGTTGATCAGTCGGACCAGGAAGCCCATGGCCACCTTGCGATGGGTGAACGTCAGCCGCAGTCCGGCGGTGATCACCTGCATCGGCGTCTCCCCCTCCGGCGCCAGGCGCCGACTGCCCCGCGCGTCGCGCACGCCGAACCAGCCCACCAGGAAGCCGAGGGCGACCAGACCGCCGGCCAGCCACATCGCGCCGGTCTCGCCGACGCCGCCGACGCCCCCGCCGCCGAAGGCCGGGATCGCGCCGATGGCGACCAGCGAGCCGAGCGTCGGCAGCCCGCCGGTGTACATCACGTAGAACCAGCCGATCGCCGTGGAGTTCCGCTCCGGCGGGGCGGTGATGTTGATCCAGACCAGGAAGGCGAAGGCGAACATCGGGAAGCCGAAGCCGCGCAGGAAGTAGGTGATCGCGGCCATCTCCACGCTGCCCAGCGAGAGCCCGACCAGGAACAGCACCTGGAAGACCAGGAAGATCGCCGCGCCGACGGCCATGACTCGCCGCGGCCCGAAGAGGTCGGAGAGCGCGCCGGCCAGGTAGGAGGCGATGAGCACCGACACCGAGTGGCCGGTGATGATCGTCGAGACCGTCGCCTCCGGGGAGCCGAGGACCTCGACCATGTGCGGAGTCAGGATGTTGGACTCCACGCCGACGCCGGTCATCACCAGCAGCACGGCGAGGAAGCCGAACCGGAGCATATGCGGGATGCCCATGCGGTCCAGCCGGGTCTCGTCGGGATGCCCGGCGGCCAGCGGGCCTCGCGTCGCCGTCGTCATGG
>NZ_AFRW01000009.1 GCF_000220985.1 Nesterenkonia sp. F | reverse complement strand
ACGACTCGGGGATCTCTGCGTCTCAGGAGCGGGACGACGGCGCCGGCTCGTCCTCCTCCGTCGGATCCGGGCGAGAGGCCTCCTCGTCGACGGACGACGCCGAGCCCTCGCCGTCGAGCTCCTGCGCGGCCGGGTCGTCGGCCGCCAGCGCCTCGCCGCGGGCGACCATGCCGGCCGTGTCCGACAGCGGAATCTGCTTGAGGGTCAGCGCCAGCACGAACGCCAGGCCCAGGAACGGGACCAGATACCAGAACACCGGGGCCAGCGAGTCCGCATAGGCGCCGACGATGCCGTCGCGCAGCGCCTGCGGCAGCTGGTCCATCGTCTGCGGGTCCAGCGTGGACGACGCCTCGGCGGCCGCCTCGGGGGAGGCCCCGGCCGAGCTGAAGACGTCGGTGAGGTTCTCCGAGAGCCGGTTGGTGAACATCGCGCCGAAGATCGCCACGCCCAGGGCCGCTCCGGCCTCGCGGAAGTAGTTGTTGGTGCTCGTCGCGGTGCCGACCTGCGCGGCGGGCACCGAGTTCTGCACCACCAGCACCACCACCTGCATGATCAGCCCCAGCCCGGCGCCGAGCAGCAGCAGGAAGCCGCAGATCAGCCACACCGGCGTCTGGGCCGAGAGCGTGGTGAACAGGATCATCGCGGTGATCGTCAGCAGCGAGCCGGCGATCGGGAAGCGCTTGTAGGTCCCGGTCTTCGTGATCCGCAGGCCCGACCAGATCGAGGTGGTCATCATGCCTGCCATCATCGGCAGCATCAGCAGCCCCGACTCGGCGGCCGAGGTGCCCGAGGCCATCTGGAGGAACGTCGGCATGAAGGCCAGTGCGGAGAACATGCCCAGCCCCAGGGTGAAGCCGATGGCGGTGGCGTTGAGGAAGATCGGGCTGCGGAACAGGTGCAGCGGGATGATCGGGTCCTCGGCGCGGGCCTCGGTGAGCACGAAGGCCGAGGCCGTCACGAGCAGTCCGACGCCCCAGGCCCACGTCTCCGGGGCGCCCCAGCCGTGGTCGGTGTTGCCGCCGAACTCGGAGAAGAAGATCAGGCAGGTCGTCGCCGCCGAGAGCAGCACGACGCCGAGCACATCGATCCGCCGCTCCGCGCGCTTGCTCGGCAGCGTCAGGGCGAACCAGGCGATCGCGAAGGCCGCGACGCCGATCGGGATGTTGATGTAGAACGCCCACTGCCAGGTCATGTGGTCGACGAAGAACCCGCCCAGCAGCGGGCCGGCGACGGCGGAGAGGCCGAAGATGCCGCCGATCGGCCCCATGTACTTGCCGCGCTCGCTGGCCGGGACGATGTCGGCGATGATCGCCTGCGAGAGGATCATCAGTCCGCCGCCGCCCAGCCCCTGCATGGCCCGGAAGAAGACGAAGAGCCAGAAGCTGTCGGCGACGGCGCAGCCGATCGACGCGAGGGTGAACAGCCCGATGGCGATCAGGAAGAGGTTCCGCCGGCCCAGCACGTCGCCGAACTTGCCGTAGACGGGCATGACGATCGTCGTCGCCAGCAGGTAGGCGGTGGTGATCCAGGCCTGGTGCTCGACGCCGCCGAGCTCGCCGACGATCGTCGGCATCGCGGTGGAGACGATGGTCTGGTCCAGGCTGGCCAGCAGCATGCCGGAGACCAGCGCGGAGAAGATGATCCAGATGCGGCGCTGGGTCAGCACCAGCGGCTGCCCGTCGCGTCCGGGGCGCGGTCGGCGGGGTGCGCGCTCGGCAGTGGTCGTGGTCATCGGGGGTCCTTCGTGGAAGCAGGGGTGAGGAACAGAGAGACGGTGAGACGGAGCGGGAGGGACGGCGGTCGGAGGATTGCCGCGGAGGGTCAGCCGAACAGCCGGCGCGCGTGCTCGAAGCGTTCGGCGAGCAGCTGCCGCAGTCGTGCGCGGGGCGGAGCCTCGGCCGTCCCGTCCTGAGCGCCGGCGGCATCGTCGGACTCGGCAGAGTCGGCCGGGCCGTCGTCGCCCGGTCGGTGCGGGTCCTCGGCGAGCTCGCGCATCGTCGACATCACCAGATGCCCGACCAGTCCGGCGGCGGTGGCCGCGAACGCGTCCTCGGCGTCGAGTCCCTCGCGCTCGGCGATGAGTGCGGCCAGCTGCCGGTGGCGGTCGGCATGGAGCCGGTCCATCCGCCGCAGCAGCGCCGGCTCGCCGTGCATGAGCTCGATCAGCGCCTCGCCGTCGGTGGGCACATGCTCGATGGTGTCGAGCATCGTCACCATGAGGTCCCGCAGGGCCTCGGGGAGATCCTGCCGGCCGGCGGACTCCAGGAACGCCTCGCGGTGTTCGGCCAGCAGGTCGTCGTCGCGCACTCCCAGCACCGCGTCCTCCTTGGTCTGGAAGTAGTTGAAGACGGTGCGGCGGGAGACGCCGACCGCGTCGGCGACCTCCTCCACGGTGAAGCCCGACAGCGTCCGCTCGGCGGTGAGCCGGCGGGCCTCGGCCGTCAGCGCGGCGTAGGTGGCTTCGCGTCGTCGGGCGCGGAGCCCGCCGCCGGAATCCTCGTTGTGTGCACCATCATCCATAGAGTGCATTTTTGCACTCTGGTCATCAGGGTGCAATATGCGGCGGAGTGAGCTTCGCCTCGCGGAGTGCCGGGCCGGTTCCACCTGGCGCGAACGTCGTCGCGGCTCAGGTGCTGATCCCCCGAGCGGCTAGTACCGTTGTCCTCCAGGTACATCCCTGCGCGTCTGACGGAGCTGCATGAACTTCAAGAAGCTATTCACCGGTCCGCTGTTCTGGATCCTGCTGGCAGTGGCGGCCCTGCTGCTCGTCGTGCCCATGCTCTTCTCCACCGACCAGTCCGGTCCGCGCGTGGACACCGACGTGGGGATGCAGCTGATCGCCGACGGCGAGGTCGAGGAGGCCCAGGTCGACGACGCCGACCATCGCGTCGACCTGCACCTGGAGGAGCCCTACACCCAGGACGGCGAGGAGCTGGGCGAGAACGTCCACTTCACCTACTCCGAGGCGCGCGCCGAGTCGGTGGTCCAGGCGATCGCCGACGCCGACATGGAGGGCTACACCGACCAGCCGGAGCAGTCGAACTGGTTCATGAACCTGCTGGGCTTCATGATCCCCTTCCTGCTCATCGCCCTGCTGTTCATCTTCCTGATCAGCCGCATGTCCGGCGGCAACTCCAAGGTCATGCAGTTCGGCCGCTCCAAGGCGCGGAAGTTCGACAAGGACATGCCGGATGTGACCTTCGGCAACGTCGCCGGCGCCGACGAGGCGGTCGAGGAGCTCCATGAGATCAAGGAGTTCCTCGCCGAGCCGCAGAAGTTCCAGCGGCTGGGCGCGAAGATCCCCAAGGGCGTGATGCTCTACGGCCCGCCCGGCACCGGCAAGACGCTGCTGGCCAAGGCGGTGGCCGGCGAGGCCGGCGGCGCCTTCTACTCGATCTCCGGCTCCGACTTCGTCGAGATGTTCGTCGGCGTCGGCGCCTCGCGCGTGCGCGACCTGTTCAAGCAGGCCAAGGAGAACGCCCCGGCGATCATCTTCGTCGACGAGATCGACGCCGTCGGCCGCCAGCGCGGCGCCGGCGTCGGCGGCGGCAACGACGAGCGCGAGCAGACGCTGAACCAGCTGCTGGTGGAGATGGACGGCTTCCAGTCGGAGGCGAACATCATCGTCATCGCCGCCACCAACCGGCCCGACGTGCTGGATCCGGCGCTGCTGCGTCCGGGCCGCTTCGACCGGCAGATCCCGGTGGAGGCCCCCGACTTCGCCGGCCGCCGCGAGATCCTGCGGGTCCACGGCGAGGGCAAGCCCATGGTCGAGGACCTGGACCTGGACTCGATCGCGCGGAAGACGCCGGGCTACACCGGCGCCGACCTGGCCAACGTGCTCAACGAGGCCGCGCTGCTGACCGCCCGCTCCAACGCCGACCTGATCGACGACCGCGCCGTCGACGAGGCCATCGACCGCGTGATGGCCGGCCCGCAGAAGCGCACCCGGCTGATGAAGGACCACGAGCGCCGGGTGACCGCCTATCACGAGGGCGGGCACGCGCTGGTCGCCGCGGCGATGAACTACTCGGCGCCGGTCACCAAGATCACCATCCTGCCGCGCGGCCGCGCGCTGGGCTACACGATGGTCATCCCCGAGGACGACAAGTACTCGACCACCCGCAACGAGCTGCTGGACCAGATCGCCTATGCGATGGGCGGCCGCGTGGCCGAGGAGATCATCTTCCACGATCCCTCCACCGGGGCGGCCAACGACATCCAGAAGGCCACCGAGATCGCTCGGAAGATGGTCACCGAGTACGGCATGAGCTCGCAGGTCGGCTCGGTGAAGCTCGGCTCCGAGGACTCCAGTCCCTTCCTGGGCAAGGAGATGGCCTCCGGCCGCGACTACTCCGAGCAGACGGCCTCCGTGGTCGACGCCGAGGTCCGCGGCATCATCGAGGAGGCTCACGACGAGGCCTACCAGGCAGTCGTGGACAACAAGCACGTCCTCGAGCGGCTGGCCGAGGAGCTGCTGCGCGTCGAGACGCTCAACGCCCATGAGGTTGCCGAGATCTTCTCCGACGTGGTCAAGCGGCCCCGTCGCGAGATCTGGGAGTCCTCCCCGGAGCGGCCGATCATCGTCCGCTCCACCACGCAGCCGGACACCGCGGACCCCGACGACGGCGAGTTCATCGGCGCCGAGCCCGGGGAGGCGGCCGGACCGGCCGGCGACGCGGGCGTCGACGCCGATCACGACGCCGCGCGCCGCACCGGCCGGGCCGAGGATGAGGGCCGATGAGCCAGGTCGATCTGCCGCGCATCGAGGCCGCGATCACCGAGATCCTGGTGGCCGTCGGCGAGGACCCGGAGCGCGAGGGACTGAAGGACACCCCCGCCCGCGTGGCCCGTGCCTACGAGGAGGCCTTCCGCGGTCTGCACGAGGACCCGGCCGAACTGCTGGAGACCACCTTCGACATCGGTCACGAGGAGCTGGTGCTCGTCCGCGACGTGCCGTTCTACTCGATGTGCGAGCACCACCTGGTGCCGTTCTTCGGGCGCGCGCACATCGGCTACATCCCCGCCGAGGGGCGGGTCACCGGGCTGAGCAAGCTCGCTCGTCTCGTGGAGATCTATGCCAAGCGCCCGCAGGTGCAGGAGATGCTGACCACCCAGGTGGTCGACGCGCTGGTCGAGCATCTGGACCCGACCGGGGCGATCGTCGTCGTCGAGGCCGAGCACCTGTGCATGTCGATGCGCGGGGTCGCGAAGCCGGGTGCGAAGACGATCACCTCGGCGGTCCGCGGTCAGCTGCGCGACGCCGCCACGCGCTCCGAGGCGATGAGCCTCATCCTGCACAGCAGCCAGTGATCCGCCGCCGATCACTCCGCCAGCGGACCTCGAGGAGCTGAGATGACCGCCGCACAGCGCACCCGGGTGATGGCCATCCTCAACGTCACCCCCGACTCCTTCTCCGACGGAGGCCGCTTCGTCCGCACGGCGGAGGGGGACGCGGGCCGCTCCGCCGCACGGGTCGGGATCGACCACGGCGCCGCCGTGCGCCGCGGTCTGGCCCTGCACGAGGCGGGGGCCGACATCGTCGACGTCGGCGGGGAGTCCACACGGCCCGGTGCGGAGCTGCTGGATCCGGAGGTCGAGCAGGAGCGCATCCTCCCGGTGGTCGAGCAGCTGGCCGCCGCCGCGGTGCCGCTGTCGATCGACACGCGGCACGCCGCCACCGCGGCCGCGGCCGTCGACGCCGCCCGTCGCGGCCGCCGCGACGTCGGTCTGGACGGCGCGCTCACGCCGGAGCGGCTGGTGATCAACGACGTGTCCGGACTGCTCACCGAGACGGAGATGCCGGCCGTGGTCGCCGCGTCCGGCGTCGGGGTCGTCGTCATGCATAACCGCGGCGATGCGCAGACCATGCAGGAGCGCGCCGACTACGTGGACGTCGTCGCCGAGGTCCGCGCCGAGCTGGCCGAGATCATCGGGCTCCATCGCGCCGCCGGCGTGGCCGACGAGCAGATCATCGTCGATCCGGGCGTGGGCTTCGCCAAGACGGAGGAGCAGAACTGGGCGGTGCTGCGCGCTCTGCCGCAGCTCATCGCCGAGTCGACGCATCCGGTGCTGCTGGGCGCCTCCCGCAAGGGCTTCCTGGGCACGGTGCTGGCCGATGCCGACGGAACCCGACGGCCGGCCGAGGGCAGGGACGTCGCCACGGCCGCGCTGACCGCGCTGGCCGCCGACGCCGGCGCCTGGGCGGTGCGGGTGCACGAGGTCGTGCCGAATCGCGACGCAGTCCGGGTCGTCGAGGCGCTGCACTCCCGCTGACCCGCGGCCGACGGCGTCGCCGCGCGAGGACGGCCTGACGACTGTGGGTCGGCCCGCCGCCGATCCGCAGCCGGCCGCCGCTCCGTCCCCGTGCCGCGGCGCCCGATCTCCGCCGTCCTGCCGTCCCTCGACTGCTGCCGTCCGTCCGCGTGCGCCGACGGATGCGCCGGACGATGTGATCACGGTTTTCTCAGGCTTCCACCGGACGATCATGTCACGGTTTCTGGCGAGTAACCGGACGATATTCTCACGGTTCATCGACTGATTTTCTGCCGATTATTCCTGCCGATATTCAGAGACTGTTGACTGCGGCATGAGGTGTGCGTAGCCTCAACGGCGGACGATCCTCCGGAATGGCATGGATCTCACCGTCGTGTCTGCATGGTGTTTTTCGGTGGAGATTCACCGGAGTGATCCCTCATGTAATCTGTGCTCTACCGCCCATGAATTCGGCACTTATATCAGGAGGAGAGAGGGTTTCTGACATGATCAGCAGGTTCTCGCGGATCGGCCGGACGTGGCTGAAGTCCGCAGCGACGACGGCGACCGCCTCGGCGCTCGTCCTGGGCGGCGGCGTCGCCGCGGCCTCGGCGGCCCCTGAGGACGACGGCGGCCACGGCGGCGGGGACGGAGGTGACGGCGGCGGCGCCTGCGAGTTCTTCCTGGACCACATGTGGGCCAACGAGGACGGCATTCCGCTGCTCGGGAGCTTCACCCATCTGAACAACATGCATACCGACCCGGCCTACGAGAATCTGGTCCTCTCGCTGGCCAGCGGGGCGATCGGCAACTCCGACATGCCGGTCGTGGACATCTACGGCGGTCCGCTGGGCTGGATCCCGATCTTCAACCCCAGCCACGTGAAGGGCCACGGCACGGACTACGTCACGCTGCTCACCACCTGCGGCGGCGTCGGCGTCCCGCTGGACACCAACGACCTGACGAGCCTGAACGTCGACTCGGTCGAGGAGCTGACGAATCTCTCGGACATGATCATGCCGGGGCTGCCGTCCCCGGACATGCTCACCGACCCCGACTACATCTGGGAGACGACCGACGCCTCGGCCATCCTGCAGCGGCTCACGCCCGAGAAGCTGACCAACCTGGAGGAGTACGTCGGCTTCGCCGGCGACCACGTCTCCACCTGGCGGCTGCTCTGGGAGACGGCCCTGGAAGACGTCTCGAACGGCAATCCGACCGGCGTGCTGGACGTCCTGCAGATCACCGAGAACATCAACACCCTCGAGTCGCTCTCCGAGGTGGTCGGCGAGGACGCGCTGGCCGGCGTGCTCGACGGCGACGCGGTCTCCGGCGCGATCGGCGGCGGGTCCGCCGGCGACGGGTCGGACGCGCTGACCGGCGTGCTGGACCAGGAGGCGCTGACCGACCTCTTCGGCGAGGACGCGCTGGCCGGCGTGCTCGACGGGGGCTCCTCCGACTCCTCGGGAGACGGCCTGCTGGGCGGACTCACCGGTGGCCTGACCGGGGGCCTCGAGGACACCCTGGGCGGCCTCGGCGGCGGCCTGCTCGGCGGCGACGGCGGCTCGGACTCCGGCGGCGCCGTGACCGGCTCCGAGTACACCGTCGGCCTCTCCGGCGCCTCGGGCTTCGGCCAGGGGCAGGCCACGCTGACGGGGCGGCAGCTGACCATCACGCTGCTCTACGCGGGCATGACCTCCGAGGTGACCTCGGCGACGCTGAACACCGGTGCCGGGGAGCTGGAGCTGACCACCACCGGAGGCACCAGCGGAGGCGCCGGCGGCTCCTTCGAGCTGACCGATGCGCAGATCGAGGCCCTGGAGTCCGGGGAGTTCTCGGTGACGGTGAGCACCTCCGGATCCGGCGGGATCGGCGGGACGGTCGCGCCGGTGTCGTGACCGTCTGAAGGCGGCACCGCCGCTGATCGACGCCGCCGCGGGGCGGGGTCCGGGATCTCCCGGGTCCCGCCCCGCGGTTCGTCGGCCGGGCGGCTTCAGGATCGCGGCGGGATGGGGGAAGGTGGAGACATGCGCAGCGACAGGATCCGTCTCACCGGCATCGCCGCCGTCGGCCACCACGGCGTCCTCGCCCACGAGACCCGCGATGGCCAGCCCTTCCGCGTCGACGCCGAGCTGCACGTGGACCTGCGCGCGGCCGGCCGCAGCGACGAGCTGTCCGACACCGTCGACTACTCGGCCGTCGCCGGGCGGGTCGAGGCGCTGATCGCCGGCGAGCCGCTGGCGCTGATCGAGACGCTGGCCCACCGGCTGGCCGGCGAGGTGCTGGCCGTGGACCCGCGGATCGCCCGTGTCGAGATCACCGTGCACAAGCCCGAGGCGCCGCTGACCCAGCACGTCGACGACGTCGCAGTGGTGGTCTCCCGCGACCGCACCGACGTCGGGCTGAGCGGAGCCGACGAGGCCGGGGAGACGGGCCGAGCCGGCGGCGCCACCGGCTCGGCGCCGGCCGGCGCGGTGATGCGCGATCCTGATCTGCCGGCCTCCTTCGCCGTCGACGCCGTGATCGCGCTGGGCTCGAATCTCGGCGACTCCGGCGCGACGCTGGCCGCCGCCGTCGACGCGCTGGCCGCCGCCGAGGGGGTGGAGGTCGCCGCCGTCTCGCCGCGGGCCCGGACTCGTCCGGTCGGCGGGCCGCAGGGCCAGCCGGACTTCCTCAACCAGGTCGTCGCCGTGACCACCACGCTCTCGCCGCACGGGCTGCTCGACGTCGCCCAGCGGATCGAGTCCGAGCATCACCGCACCCGGGAGGTCCGCTGGGGCCCGCGCACCCTCGACGTCGACATCATCACCTACGCCGGCGCGCACATCGACTCGCCGCGGCTGCAGGTCCCGCACCCGCGGGCGCATGAGCGCGCCTTCGTGCTGCGCCCCTGGTCCTGGCTGGACCCCGTCGCGCTGCTCGACGGCGTGCCGGTCCGCGAGCTCGCCGCCGCCGCGGCCGACGACGACGGCGTGGAGCAGCTGGATCTCGCCGGTCACTCCGATCACGCCGAGGGCGGGTCGACCGGCGGGGGAGGTCGGTCCTCGTGAGCCGCCTGCGCCCGCTCTGGCTGCTGGTCATCGTCGTCGTCGCGGCGGCGCCGGCGATGCCGACCGCTGCCGTCCTGGCCGGTCGCGGGGTCAGCTCGCCGGTGCTGCCGCCGTCGTCGCTCATCACCCTCGCCGGCGTCGGCTGCGTGGTGCTCGGCCTGGGGGTCGCCGTGCGGCGCGACCAGCGGCGCCTCGAGCAGGAGGCCGAGCGACCTCGTCGGGCCGAGCGCGAGCACCCCGAGGTTCCGCCGCGGCGCGGGGAGGACGCACCGCGGCCGAGCCGGACGGTGCACCCGCTCGACGCCGTCCGAGTCGTCGCCGCGGGTCAGGCCTGTGCCTATGCCGGGGCGCTCATCGCCGGCTGGCACGTCGGCGTCGCCACCTACCTGGGGATGACGGCCGGTCTCGGGGCCCCGCGGGTGAGTTCATCCCTGATGCTGATCATCGGCGGGATGATCTGGGTCATCATAGGGTTCGTGGTGGAGCAGCTCTGCCGGATCCCGCCGGACCGCGGCTCCGCCGCCGCAGCGAGCGCCGACGGGACCGATGAGGATCCCGACGGCTCCAGACCAGAGGAGGGGTATGCCCGCGGAACCCATTGACCCGGCCGGAGTGACCTGGACCCGGGTCGACGAGCGATACGTCACCGTCCGGCTGCTCACCGCGGCGATCGGCTGGGCGGCCACGCTGCTGATCGTGCTGACGCCTGTGGTGCTGGATCTCCTCGGGGTGATCAGCGTGCCCACCTGGGTGGAGATCACCGTGCTGGCGGTGCTGGTGGTCTGGATGGTCGCCGACCTGCTGCTCATCCCGCGTCGGGTGCGGGCCATCGGCTATCACGAGCGTGAGGACGACCTGCTCATCCGTCGCGGGCTGCTCTTCCAGCGCGTGGTCGCGGTGCCCTACGGACGGCTGCAGTACGTCGACATCGAGGCCGGCCCGCTCATGCGCCATTTCCAGCTCTGCAGCGTGGAGCTCAAGACCGCCTCGGCCGGCACCGACGCGACGATCCCCGGCCCGCACCGCGACGAGGGCGCCCGACTGCGCGAGGAGCTGCCCGCCCGCGGCCAGGCGCGCCTGGCCGGACTGTGAGGGGGCGCGCGATGAGTCAGCACCCCGAATATCCAGAGCGCGTCGAGCCTGCCGAGGAGCAGCCCGCCGACGAGAGCCCCGCCGAGGGCGAGCAGTGGTTCGACAGCACCTGGACCAGGGTCCACCCGCTGAGTCCTGTGGTGCGCGGCTGGCTGGCCCTGGTGGCGATCCCGTTCGTCGCCCTCACCTCGAACTGGGAGACGATCACCGACCTCTGGGAGGCGCTGCGTTCCGGCGAGCTCACTGAGGCCGCCGGTCGCCATCCGATGATCACTCTGGCCGTGATCGGCGGCATCCTGCTGCTGATCCTGCTCATCTTCGGCGGCTTCGCGCTCTCCTGGTGGTTCACCCGCTACAAGATCACCGACGACCACGTGATGGTGAAGTCGGGCATCTTCGTCCGCCAGCATCGCCAGGCGCGCATCGACCGCGTGCAGGCCGTCGACCTGCGCCAGCCGCTGCTCGCGCGGCTGACCGGCCTGGCGGAGCTGAAGTTCGAGGTCGCCGAGGGCGACGGCACGGCGGCCACGCTGGCCTTCCTCACCCGTTCCGCGGCCGAGCAGATGCGCACCGAGATCATGGACCGCGCCTCCGGCCGGACCGCGGCGCGCGACCGGTCCGCCGGTTCGGCCGGTGAACAGTCCGACGACGCCGAGCAGCCTGGCGACGGCGGGCAGTCCGGCGACGGTGCGCCGGATGGCCCCGCGGCGCCCGCGTCCGGCTCGGCTCGGGCGACGCCGCCGGAGCTCCCGGAGGCCGAGGACCGGCAGATCGTCCAGGTCCCCACCGGCCGGCTCATCGGATCGGTGCTCACCGGCGGGCTGACGGTGGCGCTGCTGGTGGTGGTCCTGCTGACGGGGCTGGCCAGCGGCGTCGGACTGACGATCTTCGTGCTGAGCGGCGGCGACCTCGCCGACGACCCCGGTGCGCGGCTCGGCGCGTCCCTCTCCGGCATCAGTCTGGCCAGCCTGCCGGCGCTGATCCCGGCGGCGATCGGACTGCTGGCCGGGTACTACCAGCAGTTCAGCTCCGGCTTCCGCTTCACCGCTACAATGACCGCCGCCGGGCTGAAGCTGCGCTACGGGCTGCTGGAGACCACCACCCAGACGGTGCCGCCGGGCCGGGTGCAGGCGATCCAGATCCAGCGGCCGCTGCTCTGGCGGCCCTTCGGCTGGGCGCGGATCATGGTCGTCGTCGCCGGCTACGGGGCCGGGGAGAAGCGTTCCGTGCTGCTGCCGGTGGGCACCAGAGAGGATGTGCTGGCCGTGGTCGCCGAGATGTTCCCGGACCTGCAGGTCGCCGACCCGGCCGCGCTGATCGACGAGGGGCTGACCGGCATCGACGAGGACGGTGCGTTCACCGCCGGTCCGCGCGCGGCGCGTTGGCTGGACCCGATCGTGCGGCGTCGGCGCGGCGGGACGGTCACGCCGGCGGCCCTGCTGGCCCGCGACGGGCGGCTCGGCCGGCGGCTGACCCTGGTCCCGCACGAGCGGATCCAGTCGCTGAGCATCCAGCAGGGCCCGGTCCAGCGGCTCGCCGGCCTGGCCACGCTGCGGCTGCATTCGCCGGCCGGCCCGTTCCAGGCCCAGCTGACGAATCAGCGGCTCGCCGACGTCCACGGCTTCTTCGAGCATGAGTCCCGGCAGGCCGCCGTCGCGCGCCGGATCCGCGACCGCGAGCAGTGGATGATGCCCGAGGAGCTGCACGAGTTCGAGAAGATGATGCGGCAGGGCTCCGCCCCGTGAGGAGCCGTCTGCTCCGTGGCCCTCGCGCCGTCGACCCGATCCTTCCCCGCCCCCGAGGAGGCCCGAGACCCCCATGCACGCCCAGCCCCATCCCGAGCAGGCCGATCCCTCGCAGCGCGAAGGCCGGCTCGGCGTCGGCATCATCTCCGCCGGGAAGGTCGGCGCCGTCCTCGGCGCGGCCCTGCGCGCGGCCGGCCACCAGGTGGTCGGGGTCCACGCGGTCTCCGAGGACTCCCGCACCCGGGCGGAGTCGCTGCTCGACGACGTCCCGATCCTCGAGATCCCGGAGATCCTGCGGCGCAGCGAGCTGGTGCTGCTGGCGGTGCCCGACGATGTGCTGGCCGACGTCGTCGCCGGCGCCGTCGACGCCGGCCACATCCAGGCCGGCCAGCTGCTGGTCCACACCTCGGGCCGCTGGGGCACCGACGTGCTGGCCCCGGCCGCGCAGTCCGGCGCGATCGGGCTGGCCATCCATCCGGCGATGACCTTCACCGGGCTCAGCATGGATCTGCAGCGGCTGAGCGCCTGCGCCTTCGCGGTCACCGCCCCGGCGCCGGTGCTGCCCATCGCCCAGGCGCTGGTCGTGGAGATGGGCGGCGAGCCGGTCGTCGTCGCCGAGGGCGATCGGGGCACGTACCACGCCGCGTTGGCGCATGCGGCGAACCATCTGAACACCATCACCGGACAGGCCGCCGAGATGCTCTCCGGGATCGGCGTCGAGCGCCCCGACCGGGTGCTGGGGCCGCTGATGCAGGCCTCGCTGGACAACGCGCTCTCCTCCGGAGAGGGCGCGCTGACCGGTCCGGTGGCCCGCGGGGACGTCGGCACCGTCGCCGAGCATGTCCGGCTGCTCGCCGAGTCCGGACTGCCCGAGGACGTGCGCACCGCCTACGTCTCCATGGCCCGGGCGACGGCGCAGCGCGCCGCTGCGCGCGGGCTGCTGTCCGAGGAGCGGGCCGTCGAGATCCTCCGGGCGCTGGACGGCGAGCAGGCCTGAGCCCGGCGCTTCGTCATAGGATCGCAGCGTGAGCACACCAGAGGTCCTGACCACCGTCGCCGCCTTCCGCGCCGCGCTCGCCGACGCCGTCGCCGCCCACGTCCGGAGGGCCGGATCCGACTCCGACGCGGCCCCGGTCGTCGCGCTGGTGCCCACGATGGGCGCGCTGCACTCCGGGCATGCCGCCCTGGTCGACGCCGCCCGGGCGGAGGCCGATCTCGTCGTCGCCTCGCTCTTCGTCAATCCGCTGCAGTTCGACGACGCGGACGACTACCGCCGCTATCCGAGGACGCCGGCCGCCGACGTCGCGCTGCTGGGCGAGCGTGGGGTCGACCTGGTCTTCGCCCCGGACGTCGAGGAGATGTACCCGGGCTACCCGGATGCTCCGCTGGTCCGCGTCACCGCGGGCGAACTCGGCGGCCGCTTCGAGGGCGCCTCCCGCCCCGGGCACTTCGACGGCGTGGTCACCGTGGTCACCAAGCTGTTCACCATCGCCGCCCCGCCGGCGCCGGCACGGCTGACCGCCTGGTTCGGCGCCAAGGACGCCGAGCAGCTGGCGATCGTCCGGCGGCTGGTCCTCGATCTGAACCTCGCCGTCGACGTCCGTGCGGTGCCCATCGTCCGCGATGACGACGGCCTCGCCCTCTCCAGTCGGAACCAGCGACTGGCGGCCGCGGACCGTCCGGCGGCCCTGCGGCTCTCGGCCACGCTGAGCACGCTCGCCGCGCGCGCCGCCGCCGGCCGGCCGCTCGCCGTGGCCGAGGCTCGCCGGGAGCTGGCCGCCGCCGAGGGCGTGGAGCTGGACTACCTGGAGGTCGTCGATCCCACCACGCTGCGCCCGCTGGAGCTCTCCGCACCGGACGAGGACGCAGGCGGCGGCGCGGGCGACGGCGTGCTGGACCGCGAGGCGCTGGCGCTGGTCGCCGCGCATGTCGGCCCGGTGCGGCTGATCGACACCATGACCCTCCGCCCGACGTCCGGCGAGGCCGAGGAGTAGGATCGCCTCCACATGTGAAAGACATGATGAACAACACGCCCCGGCCGATGCGGCGCGGCGCCTTCCGAGCGACCTCGCGCGGCGCCGGCCGGCTCAGCCCCGCACCGGCTCAGCCCCGCACCGGCCGCACCAACCGCACCGACCGCCCTGACCGCCCTGACCGCCCTGACCTCCCCGACTGCAAGGAGCCGGACGTGACCGACACCGCCTCCGCCGACACGGCGAGCACCCCCTTCCCGCACCGCGACCCCGAGGTCCGTCCGCAGGACGACCTGCAGCGCCATGTCAACGGCGGATGGCTGAGGACTGCGGAGATCCCCGCGGATCTGGACGCCTACGGCTCCTTCCTGGAGCTGCGCGACAAGTCCGAGGCCGATGTGCGTGCCATCCTCGAGGAGGCCGCCGCCGGCGCGGAGACCGAGGAGCTCGCCGACGCCGCCGACGCCGAGGAGACTGCGGCGATCCGACGGCGCATCGGCGGCTTCTACGCCGCCTTCATGGACGCCGAGGCCGCAGAGCGGCGCGGACTGGAGCCGATCGAGGGCATGCTCGCCGAGCTCGAGGCCGTCTCGACCCCGGCCGAGCTGGTCCGGCTCTCGGCGACCTGGCAGCGCCTCGGCGTCGACGGGCTCTTCGCCGCCGGGGCTCTGCGCGACGCCGGCGACCCCACGCGGATGCTCTGGCACATCATGCAGGACGGGCTCGGACTGCCCGACGAGTCCTACTACCGCGACGAGTCCTTCGCCGAGATCCTGGGGCAGTATCGTGAGCACCTGAGGCGCTTCCTGGCGCTCTCCGGCGTCGACGACGCCGAGCAGGCCGCCGCCGACGTCGTCGCCCTGGAGACGGTGATCGCCTCCCACCACTGGGACCGGGTGACCACCCGCGACGCGCAGAAGCGCTACAACCTGCGCAGCCGCGAGGACGCGGTGGAGGCCATGCCGCTGCTGGCCGAGGCGCTCGACGGCTGGGGCCTGGACGCGGAGAAGACGGCGGAGCTGGTCCTCGCCCAGCCTGACGTGCTCCCCGCGATGCAGGCCGCACTGGCCGAGCAGCCGCTGGCGCAGTGGAAGCTCTGGCTGCGCGTCCAGCTGCTGCGCTGGGCGGCCCCGCTGCTGCACGCCGAGCTGGTCGAGGAGCACTTCTCCTTCTACGCGCAGGTGCTCTCCGGGGCCCAGCAGCTCAAGGAGCGGTGGAAGCGCGGCGTCGCACTGACCAATGCGCATCTGGGCGAGGACGTCGCCCGGCTCTACGTCGCCCGGCACTACCCGGCCGAGTCGAAGGCCGCGATGGACGAGCTCATCGACGCGCTCGTCGCCGCCTACCGCCGCTCGATCTCCACGCTGGAGTGGATGGGCGAGGAGACCCGGCAGAAGGCGCTGGAGAAGCTGGGCACCTTCCGTCCGATGGTCGGCCGGCCGGAGCGCTGGATCGACTACAGCGACGTCGCCGTCGACTCCGACGACGTCGTCGGCAACGTCCGCCGGGCCGCGGCCGCGGAGTGGGACCGCGACGCGGCGAAGATCGTCGACGGCCCGGACCCCGACGAGTGGCACATGACGCCGCAGACGGTGAACGCCTACTACCACCCGATGGAGAACGTGATCTGCTTCCCGGCGGCGATCCTGCAGCCGCCGTTCTTCGACCCGCAGCGGTCGATGGCGGCGAACTTCGGGGCGATCGGTGCGGTGATCGGCCACGAGATCGGCCACGGCTTCGACGACCAGGGCTCGCGCTACGGCGCCGACGGGTCGCTGACCGACTGGTGGACCGAGGCCGACCGCGAGGCCTTCGAGCAGCGCACCGCCGCGCTGGTGGAGCAGTACGGCGCGCTCTCGCCGTCGGCCGCGCCGGAGCACACCGTCAACGGGGAGCTGACCCTCGGCGAGAACATCGGCGACCTCGGCGGGCTGGGGATCGCGCACCAGGCGTACCGACTGTGGCGCGAGGAGCTGGCCGACGCCGAGCGTGCCGCCCAGGAGGGCCGGCGGCTGGTCGCCGGCGCGGAGGCGGTGCCGGAGCCGGTCGACGGCGAGGAGTCGCGGATCGCCGACCAGCTGTTCTTCTTCTCCTGGGCCCAGGCCTGGCGGAACCTCACCCGGCCCGAGCGGGCGGTGACGCTGATCAGCATCGATCCGCATTCGCCGGCCGAGATCCGCGCGAACCAGGTGCCGAAGAACCTCGACGCCTTCCACGAGGCCTTCGGCACGACTGAGGGCGACGGGATGCATCTGCCCGCCGAGGAGCGTGTGGCCATCTGGTGAGCCGCATCCCTCCGGCGGGCCCGGTCAGTCAGAGCCGGGCGGCCGCGCCCTGCACCGCCGAGCTGCCGAGGTCGCTGCGCGGAAGGGTCTGTCGGCCCTCCAGCGCGGCGGCCCAGGCGTCGGCCTCGGCGACGGCGGCCCAGTTCGACTGCAGCAGCACCATCAGCGTCTCGTGGACCTGTTGGGCCGAGACGGCGCCGGCCTCGTTGGCCAGGTGGATCGCGCCGGTGGCGTCGGAGAGCACCTCGACGGCCAACCCCAGCGGTTCGGCGGCCGCGGAGGTGGCGAGCACACAGTTGTTGGTCATGTAGCCGACCAGGGTGATCGTGTCGATCTGCTGATCGCGCAGCCACTCGGTCACGCCGTCGGCGGTGAACACGCTGCCCAGCGACTTGGTCACGTGCTTCTGCGCGTCGTCGACCCGACCGGCCACCTCCGGGTGGAGCTGCCAGCCCTCCGAGCCGCGGGCGAAGACTGGGGCTCCCTCGGGGAGCTCGTGCTGGACGGTGAGCACCGGCAGGCCGGCGTCGCGGGCGAGGTCCATCACGCGGACGATGGTCGCCAGCGAGGCATCGCGGGGCGGGTGCTGGACCGCCAGCGGGCCCTGGAAATACTCGTTCTGCGCGTCGATGACGATGACGGCGCGGCGCGGGGTGCTCATGGAATTCCTCCTGGTGTGCGTGCTGTGTGTCCGATGTGCGTCGCGGCCGCCGGGGCGGACCGCTCCCCTCCAGGGTCGTCGACGGAACGCGGTAGCGTGAGTGGCAGATAAGCACCTCTTCGATGAGATCAGGACATCCATGCGCATCGCCGTCCACGCCTTCGACGGGATCACGACGTTCCACCTCTCCGCGCCGCTGCTGACCTTCGGCGAAGTCGGCCGCCAGGGGCTCGCAGAAGGCTGGTCCGTGACGGTCTGGAGCGACGACGGCGCGCCGGTCCGCACGGCCGAGGGGCTCGTCGTCGACGAGCTGGCCGGACCGCAGGCCGCCGAAGAGGCGGACATGCTCGTCCTGCCCTCCTGGCCTGAGCATCTGCCGGAGCCCGCCGAGCCGATGCGCGGACTAGTCCGGCGGGCCCGCCGGCGCGGCGCGCGCGTCGTCGGACTGTGCCTCGGGGCCTTCCCGGTGGCGGCCGCGGGCCTCCTCGACGGACGCACTGCGGCGACTCACTGGACGGCGGTCGAGACGTTCGCGGAGCGCTTCCCGGCGGTGGAGGTGCTGGACGACGCACTCTATGCCGACCACGGTCACGTGCTCACCTCCGCCGGGACGGCCTCGGCGCTGGACGCCTGCCTGCACCTGGTGCGTTCGCGGCTCGGAGCCGTCGTGGCCACCACGGTCGCGCGCCAGCTGGTCATCGCCCCGCACCGCGACGGCGATCAGGCCCAGTACATCCGTCGGCCGTCTCCCGAGCCGGGGGAGGGGCCCGTGGGGCGGACCGCGGCCTGGGCGCTGGCCCACCTGGACCGGACGCTGTCCGTCGCGGAGCTCGCCGCCGTGGCACGCATGAGTCCGCGGCAGTTCAGCCGGCGGTTTCGCCAGGAGATGGGCACTACCCCGGCCCGGTGGATCATGGCGCGGCGGCTGGAGGAGGCCGGGCGACTGCTGGAGGCCACCGACTGGAGCGTCGAGCGCGTCGCGCGGACCTGCGGATTTGCCAGCGCGGTGACCTTCCGGCAGAACTTCGCAGCCCGCTATTCGACGACGCCGACGTCCTACCGTCGGCGCTTCGCCGGCCTCATCGACGGGCCGTAGAATGGGCTGCTGTGAGTGCTCAGAACCCCGCCCCCAGTGATCTCGACACCAACGACCAGCGCGCGGTCCGCATGGACAAGCGCGAGCGGCTGCTGGCCGCCGGCGTGGCCCCCTACCCGGTGGCCGTGGAGCGGACCAGCTCGCTGGCGGCGGTGCGTGGGCGCTTCGACGCCGATCAGCTCGGCCCCGACGCCTCCACCGGGGAGACCGTCTCGGTCACCGGGCGGGTGATCTTCGGGCGGAACACCGGCAAGCTCTGCTTCGCCACGCTGCAGGAGGGCGGCCCCGAGGGGGAGGGCACCCGCCTGCAGGCGATGCTCTCCCTGGCCAACGTCGGCGAGGAGGCGCTGGCCGAGTGGAAGCAGATGGTCGACCTCGGCGACCACGTGCAGGTCACCGGCGAGGTCATCACCTCCCGCCGCGGCGAGCTCTCGGTGATGGCGACCTCCTTCCAGATCGCCTCCAAGGCGATCCGGCCGCTGCCGGTGCTGCACGCCGACCTCAACGAGGAGACCCGGGTGCGGCAGCGCTATGCCGACCTGATCGTCCGCGACGACGCGCGACGGATGGTCTACCAGCGTGCGGCGATCACCCGGTCCATCCGCGACACCCTCCACGACGACGGCTACGTGGAGGTCGAGACGCCGATGCTCAACCTCATCCACGGCGGTGCGCAGGCCCGTCCCTTCCGGACGCATCTGAACGCCTTCGACCAGGACATGACGCTGCGCATCGCGACCGAGCTGTACCTCAAGCGCGCCGTCGTCGGCGGCGTCGACCGGGTCTTCGAGATCGGCCGGGTCTTCCGCAACGAAGGTGTGGACTCCACCCATTCGCCGGAGTTCACCACGCTGGAGTCCTACGAGGCCTGGTCGGACATGTACGGCATGGCCGACCGGATGCAGGAGATCATCCTGAACGCCGCCGACGCCGTGGGCGCCGGCCGGCAGATCGAGACGGAGATGGGCACCGTCGACCTCGACGGCGAGTGGCGCTGGCTGGGGGTCTACCCGGGCCTCTCCGAGGCCGTCGGCCGCGAGATCACCCCGGAGACCGACGCCGCGACCCTGCGCGAGGTCGCCGCCGAGCACGAGGTGCGGATCGATCCGGCCTGGGACGAGCAGAAGCTGGTCATCGAGCTCTTCGGCGAGATCGTCGAGCCGACGCTGCTGCAGCCGACCTTCGTCTGCGACTATCCGCCGGCGGCCCAGCCGCTGGCCCGCGCCCACCGGTCGAAGCCCGGCGTCATCGAGGCCTGGGACCTGATCATCGCCGGCATGGAGCGCGGCACGGCCTTCTCCGAGCTGATCGACCCGGTCGTCCAGCGCGAGCGGCTGGTGGAGCAGGCCCGGCTGGCCGCCGGCGGCGACGACGAGGCCATGCAGCACGACGAGGACTTCCTCCGGGCGCTGGAGTACGGCGCCCCGCCCATGGGCGGCATCGGGCTGGGCATCGACCGGCTGGTGATGCTCTTCACCGGCGCCGGAATCCGCGAGACGATCCTCTTCCCGCTGCTCAAGCCCGAAGCCGCGGGGGAGTGAGGCAGGAGCCACGATGGACGACCTCTGGATCTACCTCAGCGTCCTGGCGCCGTCGGTCGGCGTCGGGCTGATCTTCTGGCTGGCCATGCGGGCGATATTCCGCGCCGACCGGGGCGAGCGCGCCGCCGAAGCCGAGATCCGCCGGGAGGTCGCCGCGCAGCCCGGAGAGGAGTCCGGCGAGGCTCGCCGCGTGGGACCGGAGGAACCGCACGGCGACGTCGATTCCGACGCGCCGTCGGACACGTCCCCGCGCTGACCTGGTCGCCTTCTCCGGACTGCTTCTCGACGGTCAGTAATCGCCCAGCTTCGATGTTTTCGGTTCGAGAAACCTGGTGATCAGCTGAGAACTCTTCAGTTGACGCAGAATACATTTTCTTGGAACACTGGCATCATCCTGCCTTCGTGTCTTCCGGCGCGGAGGGGACCAGTGGAGGGCATCATTGACGCGGTCCGCCGTCCGC
>NZ_AFRW01000010.1 GCF_000220985.1 Nesterenkonia sp. F | reverse complement strand
GGGATGGGCGAGGAGCCGACGATGAACTCCTCGTCCTGCTGCATCGAGACTGCGCCGCCGGCCGGCACCTCGACGCTGAAGCGCTCGCCGGCGACTTCGATCCCGGCCTCCACCGGCTCGCCCCCGTCGTTGACGGCGGTGCCGATGAGCCGCGCCGGCTCGCCCTCGCCGGAGGTGATCAGCATGATGTGGCGGAACTCCACGCCGTCGACGTCCTCGACGATGCCGTTGGAGGCCGAGTACTGGTGCGTGGTGGCCTGATAGTTGATCGCGCTGCAGCCGGCCGCGCCGAGCACGGCGGCGGCCGCGAGGGCCGCCGCGGCCGTGCGGCGGGCCAGAGAGGGGGCGTGCTTCACGTCGGGGGTCTCCTCACGGGATGGGATGCGACACGGACGGTGCGACGCAGGTCGTGGCGCCGACGCACCTGGAGCGCACCTGGACGGCTCCAGGATACGACATCGTCGCCGGTCGGCGTCGTGCGGCGCCTCGAATTCTACACGGCGTCGAAGATGTGCGGCGGCGAACCCTATGTGCTGGAACCTGTGGTGCGAGCTTCGACACGCTGGCGCGGCTGTGATCCGTGATAAACTCGTCTGCGGGAAAGGGGAACATATACATGGTTTTTGAGGTCGGCGAGACAGTCGTGTACCCGCACCACGGGGCGGCGACCATCGAAGAAGTGAAGATGCGCACCATCCGCGGCGAGGAGAAGATGTACCTCAAGCTGAGGGTGTCGCAGGGTGATCTGACCATCGAGGTGCCCGCGGAGAACGTGGACCTCGTCGGCGTCCGCGACGTGGTCGGCACCGAGGGCCTGGAGCACGTCTACGACGTCCTCCGGGCGGAGTTCACCGAGGAGCCGGCCAACTGGTCGCGCCGCTACAAGGCGAACCTGGAGAAGCTGGCCTCCGGCGACGTCAACAAGGTCGCCGAGGTCGTGCGCGACCTGTGGCGCCGCGAGCACGACCGCGGCCTGTCCGCGGGCGAGAAGCGGATGCTCGCCAAGGCTCGCCAGATCCTGGTCTCCGAGCTGGCGCTGGCCAAGGACCTCGACGAGGTGCGGGCGGAGAAGCTGCTCGACGAGATCCTCGACGAGGCCCCGGTCCGCGGCGAGTCGGGCACGACCTCCGGCGAGTGACCGCCGGATCGACGATGCCGACGGAACGGCCCGGCTCCGGCGAGGAGCCCCGCATGACGACGCGCCCGGACGCTGCACAGCGCCGGGCGCTCGTCTGTGTGGCCGCCGGCAGCGGCACGCGGCTCGGCCGCGGCCTTCCCAAGGCGCTGGTTCCGGTGGCCGGACGGAGCATGCTGGCCCGCGCGCTGGACGGCGTCGCACCGGAGATCGGCTATGAGCTGGTCGTGCTGGTGCTGCCCGACGACCCCGAGGCCCGTCGGCGACTGGGCGAGTGCGGCACCGAGCTGGCCGCCGCGCTGGGCGTCGACGTCGTGCCGGTCCCCGGCGCCGGCAGCCGGCCGGCCTCGGTGCGGCGCGGGGTCGAAGCGGTCGCCGACCATGCCGCGGCCCGCGGCTGGGCCGAGGAGGACACCGCGATCCTCGTCCACGATGCCGCCCGTCCGCTGACCCCGGCCGCGGTCCACCTCCGCGTGCTCGACGCGCTGTCCGCCGGCTGGCAGGCCGTCGTGCCGGCGGTGGCGGTGGCCGACACCATCAAGGCCGTCGCCGCGCCGGACGCGGATCCCGCCCCCGCCGTGGAGCGAGTCGCCGGGACCCCGCCGCGCGGCGGGCTGCGCGCCGTGCAGACCCCGCAGGGCTTCACCCTGCCGCTGCTCCGCCGGGCGTTCTCCCACATCGGCGAGCTTCCCGACGAGCAGGCCGAGCGGCTCACCGACGAGGCGATGATCGCCGAGGACCTGGGCGTCGACGTCGGGCTGGTGCCCGGCGACGCACGCTCGCTGAAGATCACCACTCCGACCGACCTGCTGGCCGCCGAGGCGCTGCTCAGCAGCATGGAGGAGGACGGTGCGGAGGATCCGCCCGCACCCGATCCGGCCGCACCGTCCGCGCGCGCCGTTCCGCCGGTGGTCGTGCCCCGCGTCGGCGTCGGCCACGACGTCCACGCCTTCGCCGGCGCCGACGAGGATCGCGAGCTGATGCTGGCCGGCCTGCACTGGCCGGGCGAGCGCGGGCTGTCGGGCCATTCCGACGGCGACGTCGTCGCCCACGCCGCCTGCGACGCGATCTTCTCCGCGGCCGGGATCGGCGACATGGGCGTGCACTTCGGCGCCGACACCATCGGCACGACGCGGCCTGAGCTCGCCGGCGCCTCCGGCGTCGTGCTGCTGGCCGAGGCGGTCCGGCTGGTCGGGGAGGCCGGCTTCCGCGTCGGCAGCGTCTCGGTGCAGCTGGTCGGCGCCCGTCCGAAGTTCGGTCCGCGTCGGGCCGAGGCGCAGCAGGTCCTCACCGAGGCCGCCGGTGCGCCGGTGGCCGTCAGCGCGACGACCTCGGACGGACTCGGCTTCACCGGCCGGGTCGAGGGCGTGCTGGCCACTGCGACGGCCGTGCTCGTCGAGGTCGGAGCGGAAGGACCGGCCTGACCCGCGGCGGGACGGAGCGTCGGAGGCTCCGCCGAGCCGGGCACGAGGCCCCGGGGATCCCGCGCCGTCGCCCGGAATCGGTCCGATAGGCTGTGCACGTGGCACTGCGACTCTACGACACCAAGACGGCGACCGTCCGCGATTTCGTCCCGATGGAGCCCGGCCGGGTCTCGCTCTACTACTGCGGTGCGACCGTCCAGGGGCGTCCGCACGTGGGGCACGTCCGGTCGGCGGTGGCCTTCGACATCCTGGTCCGCTGGCTTGAGCACACCGGCTTCGCGGTGACCTCGGTGCGGAACGTGACCGACATCGACGACAAGATCCTGGAGAAGGCGGCGGCTTCATGCGCCGCGGACTTCGCCGGCGGCGCCGACGGCGCCGATCCGGCCCACGAGCCGTGGTTCGCGCTCGCCTATCGCTTCGAGCAGGCCTTCCACGCCGCCTACGACGCCCTGGGCGTGCGGCGGCCCACCTGCGAGCCGCGGGCGACCGGGCACATGACCGAGATGTTCGCGCTGGTCCGGCGACTCATCGAGGCCGGCCACGCCTACCCGGCCGAGGACGGATCCGGCGACGTCTACTTCGACGTCCGCTCCTGGCCGGCCTACGGCGAGCTGACCCGGCAGGCGGTCGAGGACATGCAGGACGCCCCCGACGCCGGTCCGCGCGGCAAGCGCGATCCGCGGGACTTCGCGCTGTGGAAGGGGCACAAGGGGGGCGAGCCGGAGACCGCCGCCTGGGACTCGCCCTGGGGCCGCGGCCGGCCCGGCTGGCACCTGGAGTGCTCGGCGATGGCGACGAAGTATCTGGGGTCGACCTTCGACATCCACGGCGGCGGCCTGGATCTGCGCTTCCCCCACCATGAGAACGAGCTGGCCCAGTCCTCGGCCGCCGGCGACGGCTTCGCCCGGCACTGGCTGCACAACGGCATGGTCACCTACGAGGGCGAGAAGATGTCGAAGTCGGTGGGCAACACGATCTCACCGGACGAGATGCTCGCCGCCGCCCGCCCGACGGCGGTGCGCTACTTCCTGGGACAGGCGCAGTACCGCTCGCCCCTGGACTACAGGCCGGGGGCGCTGCAGGAGGCCGAGGCCGCCGTCGAGCGCATCGAGACCTTCCTGGCCCGCGCCGTCGAGACGCTCGGCGAGGACGCCGTCGCCGCGGCCGCGCAGCAGGTGCCCGGGGAGTTCTCCGCCGCGATGGACGACGACCTCAACGTGCCCGCCGCGCTGGCGGCGCTGCACGAGACCGTCCGGGCGGGCAACACCGCCCTGGACGAGGGGGCGGCCGACGTCGCCGCCGCCCGGGCCGCGGCCGTGCGCACCATGGTCTCCGTCCTGGGCCTGGACGACGTGCCGGAGGCAGGATCCGGCGCCGAGTCGGCCGAACACACCGCGCTGGCCGCGCTGGTCGACGGGCTGCTCGCCGAGCGGGCCGAGGCCAAGGCCGAGCAGAACTTCGCCCGTGCCGACGCGATCCGGGACCGGCTCGCCGCGGCGGGCGTGATGATCGAAGACTCTCGCGAGGGCAGCCGCTGGTCGCTGCCGAAGGAGGCCCGTCGTGGCTAAAGATTCCCGTCCGAAGTCCGCCGCCGTGCGGAAGAAGGAGAAGAAGGGGCCCGTCGTGGGCAGCGGCGGCCAGGGCCGGCGCAAGCTCGAGGGCAAGGGCCCGACCCCGAAGGCGGAGGACCGCGTCTACCACAAGGCGCATCGGCAGAAGCAGCTCGCCGAACGCTCGCGGGCCAAGCAGCAGGCTCGGCAGCCGCGCACCCGCGGATCCGGGCAGGGGACCGACGACGTCGTCGCCGGCCGCAACGCGGTCCTCGAGGCGCTGACCGAGGCGGTGCCGGCCAAGGAGCTGCATGTCGCCACCGACATCGAGTCCGACGGCCGCATCCGCGAGGCGCTGCAGCTGGCCGCCGAGCAGTCGGTGCACATCCGCGAGGTCGGTCGCCGCCAGCTGGACCGCGCCTCCGGCGACGCCGTCCACCAGGGCGTGGCCCTGGTGCTCGAGCCCTATGACTATGCCGAGGCGGGCGAGCTGATCGACGAGCAGCTCCAGCGGGCCCGGAAGGGCCACCTCGCCCACCAGCCGCTGCTGGTCGCCTGCGACTCCATCACCGACCCGCGCAACCTCGGCGCGATCCTGCGTGCGGCGGCGGCCTTCGACGCCGACGGCGTCATCGTCCCGGAGCGGCGGTCGGCCGGGATCACCGCCACCACCTGGAAGACCTCGGCCGGTGCGGCCGCCCGGATCCCCGTCGCCCGGGCGAAGAACCTCACCCATGCGCTGCGTGCCGCCCAGCAGGAGGGATACTTCGTCGTCGGACTGGACGGCGATGGAGACGCCGAGCTGACCGGGCTGCACCTGGCCGACGAGCCGCTCATCGTCGTCGTCGGCTCCGAGGGGCGCGGACTGTCGCGGCTGGTGCACGAGACCTGCGATCAGATCGTCTCGATCCCGATCGCCTCGTCCACCGAGTCGCTGAACGCATCGATGGCGGTGGGCATCAGCCTCTACGAGATCGCCCGGCTGCGCGCCGGCGGCCAGAGCTGACCCGAGCCGGTTCGAACGGGCCGGGGCCGATCGGCGCTGACCGGGGCTGACCGGGCCGACGGGTGCGGACACTGCTCGCGGATCGCCGACGCTTCTGCACGCTCCTGGGGTAGCGTCGGAGCAGATGACCCGGAGCGGCCGGCTCAGGCAGTCGGCCCGTGGGGTCGGAACGGGCCGGCGGGGGAGCAGGACGCCTCGCCGACGGCGAAGGAGGGTTCCCGGTGAAGGAGACGACGATGGCGCCAGTGCGCGGTGAGCAGCTCCCCGGCTTCCTCGACGTGGTCGAGACCTGGCTGGCCGGGCGGGAATGGTTCCCGGCGCGCACCGGTCGGCGGAGCCTGCGCCGCGTCGGCGGGCAGCGGCTCGTGGCCCCCGAGGGGGAGTCCGACACGGGCCTGGTGCTGGAGGTCCACCTCCTCGAGGTCGAGCACGACGGTGTGAAGGACCTGGTCTCGCTGCCGGTCGCGCTGCGCACCCGGCCGTCGGCGCTCGCCGGCAAGGAAGCTTTCATCGGCACGCTGCGCACCGACGACGGAGAGCGCTGGCTCTACGACGGCGCCCGCGACCAGGCCTTCCTCGCCGCCTGGCTGGAGATGGCCCGACGTCGTCGCGGCACCCGCGATGGTCGGGCGCACGGCCGGGCCTTCGCAGACTTCGCCGAGCATGTTCCCTTCACCGGGCGTCTGCGTCGCAGCCCCGTGCCCGGCGACCGCGAGGACGTCGCGCGCACTGTGGTGACCGCCGATGCCGCGCACGGCGTCGACGACGAGGACGCCGTCGTCGTCGACGTGCTGCGTCGCCCCGCGGAGGGGCGGAGCACGGAGCTGGAGACTGCACTGACGCTGACGCAGTCCCGTTCGCGCTCCGTGGCTCCGGTGCTGGGACTCGTCGACGGCGCCTGGCGCGCCCCGGAGGTCGCTGGGTGGGCGGCGACCTCGCGGTGCTGCGCGGGCGGGGCTGCCTCGGAGAGCGGGCGCGCGACGCGGCGAGGACTGCGCTGCGCGAGGAGACGCCCTTCGTCGAGACCGCCCGAGCCCTCGGTCGCGGGCTGGGCACCTTCCATGCTGACCTCGCCGGTGCGCTCGGGGCGCATCCGCAGACCGGGCGGCAGCTGTCGACGATGGCCCAGGACGCCCGTCGGACGCTGGCCGAGCAGTGGAGCGAGGTCGCCGAACGCTTCGACGAGGAGGAGCAGGCCGAGATCGGCGAGGTCGTGGACACTCTGGAGATGGAGCTGCGCGAGGCCGACGAGCCTCAGATGCTGCAGCACATCCATGGCGACCTGGATCTGACCCGGCTGCACGGCGTTCAGGAGGCCGGCGGCACGCGGTGGATCGTCTCCGAGCAGGGCGGCATGGTCGAGCATGCGCTGCCGCTGCGCGACGTGGTGACCGTGCTGATCTCACTGGCCGATGCCGTGATGGAGCGGGTCGAGGAGGCCCCGGACGCGTCGGTGAACTACGCCCGCTGGTACGACGACGCCTCGCGGGCAGTGCTCGCCGGCTATCGGAGCAGCGATGCGGATGCCGCGGGGGTGGACTCTGTCTTCTTCCGGGCAGGGATGCTCTCCGAGGCCTTCGACCTCTTCGCCCGATGGGGCGGACGGTGGGTCTTCCGCCCCTCCATGCTCATTCAGACCGAGTCGTGATCCTCGGCCTCCGCCCTCTCTCCGCAGCGGGGTCGTTCCCATGAGGGAGGACGTCCCCAGGGGGGGCGTGAGCCGGGCCCACGTCCCTGGGGAATGTGACCACGGATACATCGGGGAGTCTGCGGCGGATGCATCGTCGGATGGCCGTGGATCCCCGGCATGACGGGGATCGGTGCGCCGTTCATGCGAAGTTTACATTCGTTCTGAGCCGGTGC
>NZ_AFRW01000011.1 GCF_000220985.1 Nesterenkonia sp. F | reverse complement strand
GAAGAAGATCCGCGCATGGCCGGCGCCGTCGATGCGGGCGGCCTCGTCGATGGAGGTGGGGATGGTGTTGAAGAACCCGTACATCAGATAGGTGTTCACCCCCAGCGCACCGCCCAGGTAGACGAAGATCAGGCCGACCTGGCTGTTGACCCCGATGGCGGGGAAGACCTCGCCGATGGTCAGCATCAGCAGGAAGATGGCCACCATCGCCAGCAGCTGCGGGAACATCTGCACCAGCAGCAGGCTGATCAGGCCGATGCGCCGACCGGTGAAGCGCATCCGGGAGAACGCGTAGGCGGCCAGCGCGCCGAGCAGCACGCTGCCGGCCGAGGCGGTCAGCCCGATGAACAGCGTGTTGCCGAACCAGGCGGCGTAGGGCTGCTGCGGCCGATCGAAGAGCTCGACGTAGCTGTCCAGGCTGACCTCGGAGAACAGCGTGTTCGCGGTGATCAGCGTGCCGCCGGAGCTCAGCGAGGCCGAGAGCACGTAGACCAGCGGGAACACCGAGAACACCACGATCGCCGCACCCACCAGGTGGCGCCAGCCGGTCTGGCGCCACCAGACCCGGGCGGGGCGGCGGTGCACGACGTCCCGCCGGCGCGCTGAGGTCGGGGCCGGGGTCGAGGTCGGGGTCTCCGGGGGGACCGAGGCGGGGGCGGTGGTCATCTCAGTTCAGCTCCTCGAGGGACTTGGTGCGGCGGAAGGCGATGACCGACACAGTGCCGACCAGCAGGAAGATGAGGATCGCGAAGGCGCTGGCCAGTCCGTAGTCCCGGTCGGCGCCGACGAAGGCGACCTTGTAGACCAGGGTGATCAGGATGTCGGTGGCTCCGGCGTTCACCCCGGCCTCGATGTCGCGCGGGCCGCCGCCGGTGAGCATGTACACCAGCGTGAGGTTGTTGAAGTTGAACGCGAAGGCCGAGATCAGCAGCGGCGCCAGCGAGACCAGCAGCAGCGGCAGCTTGATCAGCCGGAACGCCTGGAAGGGCTTGGCTCCGTCCATCTGCGCGGCCTCGGTCAGATCCTCGGGCAGCGCCTGCAGCGCGCCGGTGCAGACCAGGAACATGTAGGGGAAGCCCAGCCAGAGGTTCACCAGCAGGATGCTGGCCTTGGCCAGCCACGGGTCGGTCAGCCAGGGGATCTGCATCCCGCCCAGCAGCACGTCGTTGATGAAGCCGAACTCCTCGTTGAGCATGCCCGCCCAGACCAGCGCCGAGAGGAACCCGGGGAAGGCGTAGGGCAGGATCATGATCAGCCGGTAGTAGCGTCGGCTGCGCATCCGGGGGTCGTTGAACACCACCGCCAGGAACAGCCCGAGCACGAAGGTGGTCGCCACGGAGAGGAACGCGAAGGCGAAGGTCCACAGCGTCACCGAGACCAGCGGGCCGCGGATGCTGGAGTCGGTGGCCGCGCGGAGGAAGTTGTCCAGCCCGACGGCGATCCGCCAGCCGGGCATCAGCTCCTCGCCCACCGCGGACACGAACGCGCCGTCGCCCTCGTCGACGTAGACGGTGCCGGTGTCGGTGTTCGTCATCGTGTCGGCGGACTCGTCATACACGTACTGCGAGACGTACTGGTAGGCCGACTGGGCGTCCTGGGTGCGGAGCACGCCGTCGTTCGGATCCTCTCCGAAGGGCACCGCCAGCTCGGTGATCTCCTCCTGGCGCTCGATCCGCTCGCCGAAGTCCAGAATGTCGTGGCCGCCGAGCGCGACGATCTCCCCGCCCTCGACGGCGGCGTCGTCGGCGGGCCGCAGCGGCTGCTCGGCCGTGCCGACCAGCACCTGACCGTCGGGGTCGGCGGGGTCGACGACGGCGAAGCTCAGCTGGCCGAAGCGCTCGGCGACGGTGAGCGGGTAGGTCGGCGAGTCGGGGACCCGCTCCTGGTTCTGGAGCATGATCGCTTCGATCGCGTCCTCCTTCGAGCTGTTGTGCCCGGTGGAGTAGTTGGTGAACGCGACGTATCCCGAGTACAGGACCATGAAGATCTGGAAGATGACCAGGAAGAACACCCCGGGCGCCAGGTACTTCGCCGGCAGGGCCCCGCGACGCAGGTAGATCCAGGTGAGGAGTCCGGCGACGGCGACCACCAGCCCGGCGGCCAGCGGCTCGTCCCCGGTGAAGAGCACCATCGCCGCGTAGACGGCCACGGCGTCGAGGGCGCCGAGCGCGAGGATCTTGACCAGCAGCATCTTCCAACCGACGGAGGCGGCCTCGGCGAGTCGGCCCGCCCGCCGCGACCGGCCGTCGCCCGGCCGCCGGGTCGGCGGCTCGGATGACGCCCCGGACGCGGATCCGGACGCGGACGAGGGGTCGGTGTCGGCAGGAGTCGTGGAGAGCGTGCTCATGATCACTCGTCGATCGAGGACTGGATGTCCTCGGCCATCCGGGTCCAGAGGTCCTCGGGGTCGCCCTCGCCGTCGATGACGGCGGCCTCGGCGGTGCCCCAGTGCTCCCAGACGGCGCCCATCTCGGGGATGCTGGGCATCGGGACGGCTTCGGCCCCGACCTCACCGAAGCCGGCGACGATCTCGTCGGACTCAACGGCGGCGTCGAAGGACTCGGTCAGCGCCGGCGCGCGTCCGCCGGTCTCGTAGAGAGCGGTCTGCACCTCGGCCGAGCCGACGTAGTCGGTCAGGAAGGTCGTCGCGGCGACGACGTTCTCGCTCTTGGCCGAGAGGAAGAAGCCCTGCACGCCGACGAACGGCTGGGCCGGCTCGTCGCCGGGGGCGGGGATCGGGTCGACCTGCACGTCGATGCCGGCCTCCTGGGCGGCAGGGACGTTCCACGGGCCGGTGAGCAGGAAGGGCGAGTCGCCGGCGGAGAAGGTCTCCAGCGCCAGGTCGCCGTCGATGGAGGTGTTCAGCACCTCGGCCTCGCCCTGCTCGGCGAGCCAGGAGGCGAACTCCACGCCGCCGGCGTCGCCGATGGTCAGCTCCTCCGGGTCGTAGGCGCCGGCGTCGTCGGTGCCGAAGACATCGGCGCCGAAGGAAGTCTGGAAGGGGTAGAGGTGGTACGGGTCCGCCTCATTGGGGTCCAGGCCGACGACGAAGGGGTACTCGGCGCCGGACTCCTCGCCCATGCTGATCATCTCGTCGTACGAGCCGGGGGCCTCGGGGGCGAGCTCGGAATTGCGCAACAGCGCGATGTTCTCCATCGAGTAGGGCAGCCCGTAGGTCTGGCCCTCGTAGGTCCATGCGTCGACGGTCACCTGCTGATAGTCGCCGGCGGTGTCGCCGAGCTCGATCGGGGCGGCGACCCCGTTGGTGACCAGCGTGCCGAGCCAGTCGTGGGCGCCGACGGCGATGTCCGGGCCCTCGCCGGTGGGCACCTGCGAGACGAACTGGTCGCGGATCTCGGCGAAGTCCTTCTGCACCAGCTCGACGTCGATGCCGGATTCGTCGGTGAAGTCCGCGGCGGCATCCTGCAGGACCTCGGCGCGGTCGGCGTCAACCCAGACAGTCAGGCTGCCCTGCGCCTGGGACCCGTCGCCCGAGGACGACTCGTCGGCCGCGGAGGTGTCAGTGCCGCCGCCGCAGGCGGTCAGCAGCAGGGCCCCGCCCGCGAGGGCGGCGGTGAGGCTGGTGGCTGATCTGGCGTTCCCCATCATGATGGTGCGTCCTCTCTGGTGACAGTGCGGCGCTGGCAGCGAGCGGAGTGATGCGGATCACTGCAAGCGGTTCCAGTATGACCGGGAGAAAGATGGGGCGCAAGCACATGTTCCGAATGCTCCGCGCAGGGCATCGGACGACTGATTCCTGCTGGAGCAGGCATCATGCGCAGCTTCGGTAGTCTTCTCGGCCGGCGTCGTGCGTTATGGAACCGATTGCTCTAAGATACCTCCATGACGCCTTGCAGCCCTGCACAGCCTGACGTCGACGCGAGCACTGGCCGCCCGTGGTGGTGGTCGGCGGTGATCTACCAGATCTATCCACGGTCCTTCGCCGACGGCGACGGCGACGGCGTGGGCGACCTGCCCGGCCTCACTGCTCGGCTCGACGCCGTGGCGGAGCTCGGCGTCGACGCCCTCTGGCTGAGCCCGTTCATGGTCTCGCCGCAGGCCGATGCCGGCTATGACATCGCCGACTACTGTGCCGTGGACCCGCTGTTCGGCACGTTGGAGGACTTCGACGCCCTCGTCGCCGCGGCGCATGCCCGCGGGCTGCGGATCATCGTGGACCTGGTGCCCAACCACTGCTCGGCCCAACACCCGTGGTTCCGGCGGGCGCTGGCCGCCGCTGAGGGCTCGGCGGAGCGCGAGCGCTTCCACTTCCGCGACGGTCGCGGCTCCGACGGCGAGCTGCCGCCCACGGACTGGGAGTCGGTCTTCGGCGGCCCGGCCTGGACGCGGATCACCGAGCCCGACGGCCGGCCCGGCCAGTGGTATCTGCACCTCTTCGACGCCTCCCAGCCGGACTTCAACTGGCAGAGCCCCGCGGTCTGGGAGGAGTTCCGCCGCATCCTGCGCTTCTGGCTGGACCGCGGCGTCGACGGCTTCCGCGTCGACGTCGCGCACGGGCTGGTCAAGGACCCCGCCTTCCCGGACTATCGGACGGGTCCCGCGTCCGGTTCGATGGGCGGCGAGGGCGCGCCCGCGCCGTACTGGGAGCAGCCGGGGCTGCACGAGATCCTGCGCGACTGGCGCCGGGTGCTCGACGAGTACGACGGCGACCGGGCGCTCTGCGGCGAAGCCTGGGTCTCGACGATCGCGAAGACGGCGCTGTGGGTCCGGCCCGACGAGATGCACCAGACCTTCAACTTCCACTACCTGGAGACCCCCTGGCGAGCCGAGGCCCTGCGCGAAGTCATCGACGACTCGCTGGGGGCCTTCTCCTCGGCGGGAGCGCCGAGCACCTGGGTGCTGTCCAACCACGACGTCGTCCGTCATGCCACTCGACTGGGGCTGACCGCCGAGAACCCGCAGGGCGAGGGGATCGGCCCCGACTTCCCGGGGCTTCCAGACCCGGAGCAGGCGCTGCGCCGGGGCCGCGCGGCCACTGCGCTGATGCTCGCGCTGCCGGGACTCGGCCTA
>NZ_AFRW01000012.1 GCF_000220985.1 Nesterenkonia sp. F | reverse complement strand
TCCGACGAACTCGACGAGGAGAAACGGCGCCACCGCGAGCGAGACGGGACCAGGCGGGCCAGGCAGGGTCGGACAGAGGCGAGACGGGGACGGACGGGACCGGGCGGGAACGCGCGGTTCCGGATCGGGACCGGCGAACATCGGACGAACACCGGACGGCGCGGGAGATGCCGTCGGGACCGGCCGCCGACCCGCGGCAGCACCCTGTGCAGGAGCAGACGGGGCTTCTCCACAGATCCCCGATTCGGCAGGCGACGACTACGCCGAGTGCGGCACAGTCGCGCCATGACCTCATCGACCAGCAACTCGACGCGGCGCCGCACCGTCGACGCCCGCCCTGTCCGTGCTCGGGCTCGACCTGACGGATCGCACGAGTCCGTCGAGCTCAGCGCCGCCGTGGCCCGGGGCGAGCTGCTCCGGATCCGCCGCGGCGTCTACTTCGACGCGGAGGCCTGGATGGCCCTCCCGCCGTGGGACCGCCACCTCGTCGCCACGGCGGCGACGGCGCTGCACCACCCCGCCGCCGTGTTCTGCCGAGAGACGGCCCTGCTGCTCCACGGCCTGCCGCTGCCGCGGACCCCCGACGCCGTCCATCGGCGCACCACCCGCCCTCAGGAATCCGGCCGACGCCCGCCCGGCCCGCTGACCGGCGCCGCCGGCCCCGCGACGATCCGCCGACTGTCGGACGTCCCGGACGACGGCGCCCAGCCGCACACCAGGGGGCGGAATGCGCTGCAGGGGTTCGCGCTGCAGCGCTCCCTCGCCCCGGAGTGGATGCGGCGAGACGGCGAGACCTCCGGCGTCGCCGTGTCGTCGCAGATCCCCGACGGCGACCTCTGGCGACCGCCGTCGATCCCCGTGCAGCTCGAGCCGCTGCCGCAGGTGCTGCTGGACACCGTCCCCCGGCTCGGCACCGGCTCAGCCGTCGGCGTGCTCGACGCGCTCGGATCCGCCCGCCGGGCTCCGCACCTGCCGCCGCTGCTCGACGAGACGCTCGCCGCCGACGCCGAGCTCCTCCCCCTCCGACGGGCCCGCCGCTGGCAGCAGCTGCGCGGATTCGCCGATCCGCGCGCCGAATCGATCGGCGAGTCTGTCTCCCGCGTGCTGATCGCCGAGCTCGGCTTCGCTCCACCAGAGCTGCAGGTCGAGTTCCGGCTGCCGGACGGGAGGCTGGCGCGGGTCGACTTCTTCTGGCCCGAGGCTGGACTCGTCGGCGAGTTCGACGGCGAGGTGAAGTACTCCCGCGCCCAGGACCTCACCGGCCTCGACCCCGCCGACGTCGTGATCGCGGAGAAGCGCCGGGAGGACGGGCTCCGAGCTCTGGGACACGGCGTCGCTCGCTGGGGATGGCCGGAGCTGCGGCAGCCGCGCGCCCTGCGGAGAATCCTGCACCAGGCCGGTGCGCCGCGCGGCTGACCCGAAGGAACGGCCGACGACGCCGAGCACGCGCGGCGCAGCGGGACCGCGCCTCCGAGACGCGGAGTCAGACCCGCCGCCACCTCAGAACCATTCGGCCAGCAGATCCCAGCCGAGCTTGGCGACCAGGGCGAAGACCACCACCAGGAAGATGACGCGGACGAACTGCGACCCCTTCGCGATGGCCATCCGTGCGCCGGTGTAGCCGCCCAGCAGATTCGCCGCGCCCAGCAGCAGCCCGAGACCGACCAGCACGTGCCCGGCCGGGCCGAAGGAGAGCAGCGCGCCGAGGTTCGTCGCGGCGTTGACGATCTTCGCGTGCGCCGAGGCGTTGAGGAAGTTGAATCCCAGCACCATGACCAGCCCGATGATCAGGAACGTCCCGGTGCCCGGGCCCAGCACGCCGTCGTAGAAGCCCACCACGGCCCCGACGCCGACGGCCCGGGCGAGGTGTCCCAGCCCGACGTGGCGCAGCCGCTCCAGCCTGCCGACCTGCGGCTTGGCCGCGGTGAAGATCCCCACGCCCAGCAGGGCGAGCACGATGACCGGGGTGATCACCTGCTCGGGCAGCCAGGCGGCGACCTTCGCCCCCAGGTAGCTCGCCGCCAGGGCGGCCAGCGCCGTCGGCGCGGCGGTGCGCAGACTCGGCCGCACTCGCCGGATGTAGGTCAACGCCGACGTGGTGGTGCCGAAGATCGAGCCCAGCTTGTTCGTCGCCAGCGCCTGCACCGGGCTGATGCCCGGCACCGTCAGCAGCACCGGCAGCTGCAGCAGTCCTCCCCCGCCGACGACGGCGTCGACCCAGCCGGCGCTGAATCCCACCAGGATCAGCAGCACCAGCGTCACCCAGGAGACGCCGTCGAAGGAGGTGCTCAGCAGATCGGCGATCAGCTCCACGGCGTCGCGCCGCGGCTCATCGCAGCGCGGCGGCGCGCTCGGCGATCACCGAGACCGCGCCGTCGAGCCGCACCTGCTCGGACTCGCCGCTGCGACGATCCTTCAGCTCCACGTTCCCATCGGCCAGGCCGCGGCCGACCACCACGATGGTGGGCACGCCCAGCAGTTCGGCGTCGGAGAACTTCACCCCCGGCGAGACCTTCGGCCGGTCGTCGAAGAGCGTGGAGACCCCCGCCGACTCGAGGTCGGCGACCAGCTGCTCGGCGGCGTCGTGGATCGCCTGGTCCTTGCCCGTGGCGACCACGTGCACATCGGCCGGAGCGATCGAGCCGGGCCAGATCAGCCCCTTCTCATCATGGTTGGCCTCGGCGAGGGCGGCCAGCACGCGGGTGACGCCGAATCCATAGGAGCCCATGGTCACGGTGGACAGCTTGCCGTCGACGTCCAGCACCTTCAGGCCCAGCGCCTCGGCGTAGCCGGTGCCCAGGTGGAAGATGTGGCCCAGCTCGATGCCGCGGCGGGTGCGCAGCGGGCCGGAGCCGTCGGGCGCCTCGTCGCCCTCCTTGACCTCAGCGGCCTCGATGACGCCGTCCCAGCTGAAGTCCCGGCCGGCGACCAGGCCGAAGACGTGCTGGTCGGCCGCGTTGGCGCCGGTGATCCAGCTGGTGCCCTCGACCACGCGCGGGTCCACCAGGTACGGGACGCCGGTGGAGCCCTCGACGCCGAGCACCGGCTCCTCGCGGCTCAGCCCCGGACCGATGTAGCCGCGCACCAGCCCCGGGGTCGCGCGCAGGTCGGCCTCGGTCGCGGCCTCGACGGCGACCTCGCCGGCCGCGCCCAGGTGCTCGCCGACGGCGGCCTCGATGCGCTTCAGATCCACAGCTCGGTCGCCGGGCAGACCGATGACCGCGACCTTGCGGCCGCCGTCGGGCACGTCGACGCCGATGACCACGTTCTTCAGCGTGTCCGCCGCCGTCCAGGCGCGGTCCGGGCGCGGGTGATCGGCCTGCGCGGCGGCGACCAGCGTCTCGATGGTGTCGGTGCCCGGGGTGTGGTGGACCTCGGCGGCCGGCAGCCCGGAGGCGTCGACCGGCTCCGGGGCGACCGTGGTGACCGCCTCGACATTGGCGCGGTAGCCGCCGTCGGACTCGACGAAGGTGTCCTCACCGACGGCGCAGGGGAAGAGGAACTCCTCGCTGGCCGAGCCGCCCATCGCCCCGGAGACGGCGTCGACGGGCACGACGTCCAGGCCCAGGCGCTCGAAGATCCGCAGATAGGCCGCGCGGTGGGCCGAATAGGCGGCATCCTGATCCTCCTGCTCCAGGGCGAAGGAGTAGGAGTCCTTCATGATGAACTCGCGGCCGCGCAGCAGTCCGGCCCGCGGACGCGCCTCGTCGCGGTACTTGGTCTGGATCTGGTAGATCGACAGCGGGAGGTCCTTGTACGAGGTGTACAGGTCCTTCACCGCCAGGGTGAAGACCTCCTCGTGGGTGGGCGCCAGCAGGTAGTCGGCGCCCTTGCGGTCCTGCAGGCGGAACATGTTGTCGCCGTAGTCCTCCCAGCGGCCGGTGGCCTCATAGGGCTCCTTCGGCAGCAGCGCGGGGAAGTGCACCTCCTGCGCGCCGATGTGCTCCATCTCCTCGCGCACGATCTCCTCCAGATTCCGCAGCACCTTCATGCCCAGCGGAAGCCACGAGTAGATCCCCGGCGCCGCGCGGCGGATGTAGCCGGCGCGCACCATCAGCTGGTGGCTGGCGACCTCGGCGTCGGCGGGATTGTCACGCAGGGTGCGGAGGAAGAGGGAGGAGAGTCTCAGAGGCACGTTCTACTCGATTCCGGGGCGCGGGGACGGATGCTCCCGGAAGTCTACTAAAGGCCGACGCCGGCCACGGCCCGGCGCCGCTCCCCGACCGCGCCGTCCGCTCAGCCCTGGTCGCCGTCGGAGTCGTCGCCGTCGTCGGAGCCGCCGGATACGCCGTCACCGTCGGAACCGTCGGAACCGTCGGAACTGTCCTCCTCGCCGGAGCTCCCGTCGCCGGAGTCGCCGGCCCCCTCCGAACCGTCGTCTCCCGAATCGTCCTCGGGCTCCTCCTCCAGGCTCAGATCCTCGTCGGAGACCTCGCCCAGCACGCGGGCGGCCTCCTCCTGCACCGCCTCGACAGCATCCTCCGTCGCATCGGAGCTGAGCTCACCGTCGACGGACGCGGAGACGGTGACCAGCTGGGCACCTTCGCGCAGCACCACGTTGACCGAGCGGCTCGTCGAGCCGCCGCCGGAGACCTCGCGGATCACCGCGAAGCCCTGTTCCGCGGCGGTGCGCACCGGCTCCTCCTGCATCGTGGTCTCGGTGCTGACGCCGTCGCCCTCCTCACCGTCGGAGCCGGAGGAGCGGCCGGTGGTGTAGCTCGGACAGTTCTCCACGCCCTCCTGCTCGCCGTCGATCCTCGCCGCGGCGGCCTCGACGTCGAGGAAGGACATCACCGTCGCCTCGCGGCCGGCGGTCAGCGGCCCGGACGATGAGCCGGCCGAGTCCCCCGACCCGCCGGCATCCTCCGACCCGCCGGAACTCTCGGAGTCGTCCTCGTCCGACCCGGACTCCCCCGCCGAGACCTGCGCCGCGGCGATCAGCGCGTCGTCGGGGACGGGCATCGCGGAGGTGACCACATGCTGCTTGCACTCCTGCGGGTCCACCGCCAGACGCTGCAGCTCGGTCTCCAGGTCGCGGGCGCCGGGCAGCACATCGTTCGTGTCGGTCAGCGTCGCCGCGTCGTAGACCGAGCGCAGCGCCTCGCGCATGGCCTGATGGGAGCGCTGATCGCCGGAGGGCTCGGGCGCGGTGAGCTGCTCCGTTCCTCCGGGATCCGGCAGCGCCTCGTCGCCGGAGTCCTGCTCGACGGCGGCGGGATCCTGACCGCAGCCGGCCAGGGCCAGACTCGTCGCGGCGGCCAGCGCGAGCACGCCGCGCACGGGCCGCCGTCGGCCGAGGGGGCCACGATCAGCACGGGCCATGACCACTGCCTTCCGGGACGCTGAGGATCGGTACGGGTCGCCGCCGACGTCGACGCCGGGACGAGCACTGTTCAGTATGCGCTCCCGCCTCCGCCGCGGTCCCGCAGACGCGCGGACGGGCCGCAGGTCAGCATCAGCTCACCTGCGGCCCGCCCTGAGGAGACTCGCGGCCGGACGCTCAGCCGGCGGCCACGTCCAGCTCCACCACGCCCCAGGACATCGCCGGGAGCGTCACATGCAGGCGTCCGTCCTGCAGTCCGACGTCGGTCAGCGGCTTGAGCCCGACGGCATCCTGACTGTCGAGGAAGTTGGCCGTCAGCCGGTCCCCGCCCTCCGGCACCGCGAGCACCTCGGCGCTGCTGATCGCGGAGGCCTGAAGACCGTTGAGGTTCAGGTCGACGTCGGCGGCCTCCTCGAGCCCGCGGTTGGCCACGAAGAGAACCAGCTTGCCGGCCGTCTCCTCCCAGGTCACCGTCGCGTCGACGGCGTCGACGTCGCCGAACTTCTTCGTCGGGACCTGCTCCGAGTCCACCGCCAGGCGCATGATCTGCCCGCGGGCCTTCGCCGCGATGCGGGCGAAGGGCCAGAAGATCGACTGGCGCCAGGCCGGACCGTCCTCCTCCGAGCGGATCGGCGCGATGACGTTGGCCAGCTGGGCCTGGTTGGCGATCTTCACCCGGTCACCGTGGCGCAGCAGCGAGTGCAGCAGCGTGCCGACGACGACGGCGTCGGTGACGTTGTAGGCGTCCTCGATCAGCCGCGGGTGCTTCTGCCAGCCCTTGGCCACCTGATGGGGCTGGTCCTCGGTGTCCAGGCCGGTCTGGTACCAGACGTTCCACTCGTCGAAGGAGATGTCGACCTGTGTGGAGTGCTTGCCGGCGGCCTTGACGGCGTCGATCGTCGAGACCACGCCGTCGATGAAGGCGTCCATGTCCACCGCCTCGGCCAGGAACGACGCGGCGTCGCCGTCGTGCTCCTGGTAGTAGGCGTGCATGGAGATGTAGTCGACCTCCTCGTAGGTGTGCGACAGCACCGTGTGCTCCCAGCTGCCGAAGGTCGGCATCTGCCGATTGGAGGAGCCGACGGCGACCAGCTCGATGTCCGGGTCGACCAGCTTCATGGCCTTGGCCGACTCCTGGGCCAGCCGGCCGTACTCGTCGGCGGTCTTGTGCCCGATCTGCCAGGGGCCGTCGAGCTCGTTGCCCAGGCACCACAGCTTGATGTCGAAGGGATCCTGGGTGGTCCCGGTGGCCGCGCCGTTCTTCCGGCGCAGGTCCGACCAGTAGGTCCCGTGCGGGTGGTTGGCGTACTCCACCAGCGCCCGGGCCTCCTCGACGCCGCGGGTGCCGAGGTTGATCGCCTCCATGATCTCGACGTCGGCCTCACGGGCCCACTCGACGAACTCGTGGAGGCCGAAGGCGTTGGTCTCCACCGTGTGCCAGGCGCCGTCGATGCGCACCGGACGGTCCTCCACCGGGCCGACGCCGTCCTCCCAGCGGTAGCCGGAGACGAAGTTGCCGCCCGGGTAGCGGACCACCGTCGGGCCCAGCTCGCGGACCAGCTGCATCACGTCCTGGCGGAATCCGCGGGAGTCGGCCTGCGGGTGGCCCGGCTCGTAGATGCCGGTGTAGACGCAGCGCCCCATGTGCTCGACGAACGAGCCGAAGAGCCGGTGGGGGACCTCCGCGACGGTGAATGCGCGGTCTACGGTCAGATGAGCAGTTGTCATGAGTCTCCTGTCCTTACATGTTGATTTCGAAAGAGTGTCCGGCTCTGCCGGGACCGGACGGTCCGGGCGGCCCGGGCGGCCCGCCGCCGGGGAGAACCCCGACGACGGACCGGGATGGGCTCACTGGCCGCCGAAGCCGGTGGTGGCCACGCCCTGCACGATCTGGCGCTGGAAGAAGAGGAACACCAGGATCAGCGGCAGCGCGGCGAGCACCGCCTGGGCCATCACCTGGGCATATTCGACGCCATAGGCGCTCATCACCGTCTGCAGACCCACCGGCAGGGTCATCAGCAGCGTGTCGTTGAGCACGATGAACGGCCAGAGGAAGTTGTTCCATGCCTGGATGAACACGAAGATCGACACTGCGCCGAGGATCGGCCGCGACAGCGGCAGCACCACCGAGAGGAAGACCCTGAGCCGGCCGGCGCCGTCGACGCGGGCGGCGTCCTCCAGCTCGATCGGCACCGCGTCGAAGAACTTCTTCAGGATCAGCACGATCGGCGCCATGACGATCTGCGGCAGGATCAGCCCCCACGGAGTGTCGACCAGGTTGAAGGCCAGCATCTCGTAGTACAGCGGGATGATCAGCACCTGCGGCGGCACGATGATCGAGGCGATCACCGCGAAGAACAGCGTGGTCCGTCCGCGGAAGTGCAGCCGGGAGAAGGCGTAGGCGGCCAGCGCGGAGATCGCCACGGTGATCACCGTGATCACCAGCGAAGTCCAGAGACTGTTCCACGCCCAGATGTAGATGTTGCCCTCGCTGAGGACCTTCTCGTAGGCCTGCATGGAGATGCCGCCCTCACCGATCAGCGAGATGCGACCGGATGCGGCGTCCGGCTCGGTCTTGAACGACGTGACCACAGCCCAGAAGAACGGGAAGAGCCAGGTCAGGGCCATCAGAAGCAGCACGGAGAAGGCGGCGATGCGAGCCGGACCGAAGCGCCGTTCTCCGGGCTTGGCCTGACGCTTGATGTCGGTGACGTCGGCGACGGAGGTTGCTGTCGTCATCACTCCCCCTTCCGGCGGTTGACGATGGTCATCTGGACGATGCCGACCACGACGATCAGCGCGAAGAACACGTAGGAGATCGCCGCGGCGTAGCCGAACTCATAGCCGACGAAGCCTGCCTCGAAGATGTACTGCACGATCGGCCGCGACGTGTCCGAGGAGACGCCGCCGAGCATCTGGTAGGCCTGGTCGAAGAGCTTCAGCGAGGCCAGGATCTGCAGCACGAAGACCACTCCGGTCACCGGCATCAGCTGCGGAATGGTGATCGACCGGATCTGTCGCCACCGGCTGGCGCCGTCGACGGCGGCGGCCTCGTACTGGACCTCCGGGATGTTCTGCAGCGCGGCCAGATAGAGCAGGAAGTTGAAGCCCACCGTCCACCAGACCGTCGCGATGGTGATCGAGATCAGATCCAGATGCGGAGTCTGCAGCCAGGCGACCGGCTCGAAGCCCAACGTCTGCAGAACTTCGTTGGCCAGTCCGATCTCCGGGTCCAGCAGCCAGCTCCAGATCTGCGAGATGACCGTGGAGGCCAGCAGGAACGGCATGAAGAAGGACAGCCGCCAGAGCCACTGGCCCGGCAGACCAGTGTTCACCAGCAGCGCCATGGCCATCGCGATGATCACCAGCGGCACGGTGGAGATGATGGTGAACCAGACCGTGTTGCGGATCGAGCCCCACACCTTCGGATCGGAGAAGGCCTCGGCGTAGTTTCCCCCACCGATGAAGTTTCCTCCGGCTCCGGTGAGCGACTGATTGGTGAAGCTCAGGTAGAAGCCGTGGAGCATCGGCCACACCACGAAGAGCAGGAAGGCGACCAGGAACGGCGCCAGGAAGGCCAGGGCGACCAGCCGGTTCTTCTTCCGCGCCTGTCGAGCGCTGGCCTCGGCCTCGGCGGTGATCGGGGCGGCCGGCTCGGTCGCCCCGGCGCGCGCCGCCGGGAGCGGAGGATGGGCAGTCTGCGGAGCCATGCTCATGGGTTCCACGTCCCTTCAGGGTCGACGGGGTTCGGCTCGGCGAGGATCGCGTCCACCATGGAGCGCAGGCCGTCGACCGCCTCCTGGAAGCCGTCGCCCCCTCGGATCGAGTCCTGGACGACCTGGCCGAAGTCGGCCTGGAAGTTCGCGCCCGATCCGGTGAACCAGGATTTCGGGTCGTAGACGATGTGATCGGCCGCACCGGCATAGTTCGCCTGCGGCTGCAGCTCGTCATACTGAGGATCCTCGGTGATGGGCACGTAGGCCGGGATGTGCCCGGCGCCGGCCCAGTCGAAGGAGTTCTTCAGCAGCTCGGCGACGAAGGCGTAGGTGTCCTCACGCTTCTCCGGATCGGGATCCTGCTGGTGCGGCAGCACGAAGGCGTGGGAGTCCGCGTAGACGGCATGCTGCCCGAAGACCGGCGGGATCATCTCGATGTTCACGTCGATGCCGGCGTCCTGCATCGGCGGAAGCTCCCATACGCCGCTGAACAGCAGCCCGCTGCTGCCGGCGGAGAACTCGGCGATGCCGGCGTCGATGGTCCCCTGCGAACTGGCGATCTCACCGTCGACGAGCTGGCTCATCAGCCTCAGGGATTCGACGGCGGCCTCGTCGTCGATCTGCGCCGAACCGCCCTGCGGGAAGGACATCTCCGCGCCGTGCTGGGCGTAGAGCGTGTAGAAGAGCCGCCACATCTGTGCGCCGTCACCGATGAAGCCGTAGGAGAGGCCGTGCTCCGGCGCGGCGGCCGTGATCTCGCGCAGCACGTCCACGAAGTCCTGCGGGGTGCTGACCGCGGGGAAGCCCCCGTCCTCCAGGACATCGGCCTGACGCAGCACCTCACGGTTCGAGAACATCATGAATGGATGGGCGTCCAGCGGGACGCTGTAGAGCTGGTCGCCGACCAGGCTGTTGTTCCACATCGGCCCGGTGAAGGTGTCTCGGCTGACGCCGAGCTCGGCGAGCCGGCCGGTGTCCCAGGGGTCGAGCAGCCCGCCGGGGACGTAGCCCGGCACGCGCGAGGAGTGCATGATCGCCGCCTCCGGCGCGCGGCCACCCGAGCCGGCCATGGCCAGCTTGGTGTAGTACGGGGTGCCCCATTCCAGGACCGTCGGCCGGACGAAATAGTCGTCCTGGGACTCATTGATGCGATCGAGCAGCGACTGCATGGTGACGCCGTCGCCGCCGCTCAGCAGATGCCAGAACTGCAAAGTGTCAGCACCCGGTGGAGCACCGGTGGGGGAACAGCCGGCCAGAGCCCCGGCGCCCGCGAGGGCTCCGACTCCGCCGAGCAGCTGTCGTCTGGTGATCATGGGACTGCCATCCTCCACTTCGTCGTGTTGTGACGTGGCTGCCAGCGACCTTACATCGTTGTAAATGGTGAGACAAGACACATCGAGACATTTCTTTCATCGATATACTCGGGCCGTCGCGCTCAGTCCGGTCGGTGCCCGCGCGGCGTCGTGCCGGGACGGCCGGTGCTTTCCCGGGCGATGAGACGGTGCGGGATCGTCCGGGCTGTGGTCTCGCGCCGTCGGTCGTCGAGCCGGGCGGCCAGCAGATCCAGGGCGGCGACCGCGTAATCCCGGTGGTCGAAGGCGATGGTCGTCAGCGGCGGATTCGTGAAGGCGGCGTGCTCGACGTCGTCGAAGCCGGTGAGGAGCACGTCCTCCGGCACGCGGATTCCCCTCCGTCTGAGCACATGCAACGCACCGAAGGCGATGGTGTCGGTGAAGGTGACGACGGCGTCGAAGGACACCTCCCGGGCCAGCAGCTCCTCCATGCCGGCCGCGGCCCCGGCGATGGTCCACTCCGGCAGCTGGATCTGAAGCCGGGGGTCAGCCTCGAGCCCAGCGGCGCGGAGCGCCTCGAGATATCCCTGAAGTCGCAGCCCCGAGGTCGCCTTTCCGTCGCGCCCGTCCGTCGCACCGCCGAGCACGGCGATGCGACGCGCCCCTCGTCCCACGACGTGCGTGGTGATCTCCCGCGCGGCGGCACGGGACTCGACGAACACCCGGTCGGTGAGGTGCTGCTCGACCTCGCCGATGAGCACGACCGGCGGCAGATGGTCGACCTGTTCGATCACCGAGTCCTCGAGACGCACGGGATTCAGGATGAGACCGTCGATCAGGTGAGTACGAGCTCTGGAGACGAGTTCATACTCCCGCTCGGGCTCGGCCGCGGTCTCCTCGATCTGGACCGCCAGCCCGCGCCGATGGGCCACGTCGACCACTTCATGGGCCAGAGTCGCCGAGAACGCGGTGGCCAGATCCGGCAATGCCACGCCGATGATGCCGGTGCGCCCGTTGCGCAGCGTGCGGGCGCTGAGATTCGGGACGAAGTCCAGCTGCCGCATCGCGTCCTCCACGCGCTGACGCGTGGGCTCGCTGACCTGAGCCGAACCGGTGACCACATTGGACACCGTCTTCGGCGAGACGCGTGCCAATGCGGCGACGTCCTTCATCGTGGCGCGGGAGCTGCGGGGCGGCATGTCCGCCAGCATATCCCCGCCCGACCTCCGGCGCGGGATCGGTCCAGGCCCGGCGTGGGCCGTTCGCGGGCCGCGGCGGATTCAGAACAGGATCGTGGAGAAGGTGCCGACCTGCTCGAAGCCCACCTTCCGATACGTGCGCAGCGCCGCGGCGTTGTAGCTGTTCACATACAGGCTGACCGTCGGGGCCAGCTGCAGACCATGCTCGACGACGGCGGCCATCCCGGGTGCGGACAGGCCGCGGCCGCGGTCGGCGGGGCGCACCCAGACCCCCTGGACCTGGACCACATGATCGGTGACCGCGCCGAACTCGGCCTTGAAGACCACCTCGCCGGTGACCGGGTCGAGCAGCACCATCGCGTGCCCGTCGGCGATCAGCCGACGGATCCGCTCCTGGTAGCCGGCCGCGCCGTGCCGATAGGGCGAGAAGCCCAGCTCTTCGGTGAACATCGCCGCGCAGGCCGGCTCGACGACGTCGAAATCCTCCGGCAGCGCCGGGCGCACCCCCGGCAGCGGGGCGACGTCGGGGGTCCGGTCCGTGGCCATCAGCGGCTGCACCCCGCGGATGTCGCGCGGACTGCGCCAGCCGGCGGCGTCGAAGAGCTCCAGCACCGCCGCGGACGGACCGTAGATGGACGAGACGCGCCGGCGCATCGCTCCGATGGCCAGGCCGAAGCGCTCGGCGTCATGCTCGTCGGCGCCGACGGGGTTGATGTTCGAGCCCACCCAGCAGGCGGCGGCCAGCTCGCCGGCCGCGCCGCCGCGGGTCTCGGCGTCGATGCCCAGGAAGAGCGGCCCGCCGCGGCCGTCCGCGGGGCCGGCCCCTCCCCGAGCCTCGAGCGTTGTGACCACTGAGGCAGAGGAGATCGGCTCTGCGTCCAGCAGGCGCCGCAGAGCCGGGGCGTCGTCCTCCTCGAGGATCCGCACCGCCCCGTCGGCGGCGGCGCGGATCCGCGCGGCGAGCGTGTCAGCTGACGGAGACCACAGGGGCACCCGCTGCCGGAGCATCTCCATCGGCGTCGAGATCCATCTCCTCCGCGAGGCGGTTCGCCTCATCGATCAGCGTCTCCACGATCTGGTCCTCGGGCACGGACCGGACGACCTCGCCCTTGACGAAGATCTGGCCCTTGCCGTTGCCCGAGGCCACGCCCAGGTCGGCGTCGCGCGCCTCGCCCGGACCATTGACCACGCAGCCCATCACGGCCACGCGCAGCGGGACCTCCATGCCCTCCAGGCCGGCGGTGACCTCGTCGGCCAGCTTGTAGACGTCGACCTGCGCACGTCCGCAGGACGGGCAGGAGACGATCTCCAGCTTCCGCGGCCGCAGGTTCAGCGACTCCAGGATCTGCGCCCCGACCTTGACCTCCTCGGCCGGCGGGGCCGAGAGCGAGACGCGGATGGTGTCGCCGATGCCCTTCGAGAGCAGCGAGCCGAAGGCCGTGGACGACTTGATCGTGCCCTGGAAGCCCGGACCGGCCTCGGTCACGCCCAGGTGGAGCGGCCAGTCGCCGCGCTCTGCGAGCTGCTCGTAGGCCTGGACCATGACCACCGGGTCGTGGTGCTTCACCGAGATCTTGAAGTCGTGGAAGTCGTGCTCCTCGAAGAGCGCGGCCTCCCGCACGGCGGACTCGACCAGCGCCTCCGGAGTGGCCTTGCCGTGCTTGTCCATCAGCCGCTTGTCCAGCGAGCCGGCGTTGACGCCGATGCGCAGCGAGACGCCGGCGTCCTTCGCGGCCTGGGCGATCTCGCCGACTTTGTCGTCGAACTTGATGATGTTGCCCGGGTTCACGCGCACCGCACCGCAGCCGGCCTCGATCGCGGCGAAGACGTACTTCGGCTGGAAGTGGATGTCGGCGATCACCGGGATCTTCGACTTCCGCGCGATGATCGGCAGCGCCTCGGCGTCCTTGTCGGTCGGGCAGGCCACCCGGACGATGTCGCAGCCCGAGGCGGTCAGCTCGGCGATCTGCTGCAGCGTGGCGTTGATGTCATGCGTCTTGGTGGTCGTCATCGACTGCACCGAGATCGGGTGGTCGCTGCCGACGCCGACGTCGCCGACCTGGAAGTTGCGCGTCGTCCGACGCGGCGCGAGCACCGGCGGCGGGGACGCCGGCATGCCGAGGTTGATGGCGGTCACAGACACTCCTGAGATGTGGACTTCTGTCTCTGGTCGGGGGTGGACCCGGCTGCTCCCATGGTACGCCGCCCGGCCGAGTCCGGCCCATTCCCGCCTCGTACCCGGCATCCCGCCCCGGGGCGCCGCCTCCCCTACTGCTGGGAGAAGGCCGCGTCGAAGGAGGCCTCGGGCCGCTTCCAGAGCAGGTCGCGGATGATGCCGACCGCCTCGGCGGCGCCGTGCAGCCGGTCCATGCCCGCGTCCTCCCACTCGATGGAGATCGGCCCGTCGTAACCGATGTGGTTCAGCGCGCGGAAGGCGTCCTCCCAGGGCACGTCGCCGTGTCCGGTGGAGACGAAGTCCCAGCGCCGCCGCGGGTCGCCCCAGGGCAGATGTGAGCCGAGCAGCCCTGCTCGCCCGGTGGCCGGACGCAGCCGGGTGTCCTTGCAGTCGACGTGGTAGATCCGGTCGGCGAAGTCGGTGATGAACCCCACGGTGTCGATGCCCTGCCAGTACATGTGTGACGGGTCCCAGTTCAGCCCGAAGGCCTCGCGGTGGCCGATGGCCTCCAGCGTGCGGACCGTCGTCCAATGGTCGTAGGCGATCTCCGAGGGATGGACCTCGAGGGCGAACTTCACCCCCTGGGCGTCGAACTCGTCCATGATCGGGTTCCAGCGGTCGGCGAAGTCGCGGTAGCCGGCGTCGATGACGTCGGCGGAGACCGGCGGGAACATCGCCACGTACTTCCAGATCTGCGAGCCGGTGAAGCCGACGACGACGTCGGCGCCGAGCTTGCGCGCCACGCGCGCCGAGCGCTTCATGTCCTCGGCCGCGCGGGCGCGCACCCCCGTCGGGGTCCCCGTCGCCCCAGACATAGTCGCGCAGAATAGCCTGGTGGCGGAAGTCGATCGGGTCGTCGCAGACCGCCTGGCCGCCCAGGTGGTGGGAGATCGCCCAGACCTTCAGCCCGTGCTCCTGGAGGATGTCCAGGCGGGACTGCAGGTAGTCGTCGTCCTCGTCGGCGCGCTTCAGATCCAGGTGGTCGCCCGAGGCGGCGATCTCCAGCCCGTCGTAGCCCCATTCGGCCGCTCGGCGGGCCAGCTCCTCGAACTCCATGTCGGCCCACTGCCCGGTGAACAGCGTCACCGGGTGCGAGGCCTGCTGCGTGTAGCTCATCGTCGTACGTTCCTCTCCTGTCGTCGGTGCTGTCGTCGATCCTGCGTGCGGGGGACGGCTCAGTCGAGGTCCACCCAGCCGCCGTGCTCGGCCGAGGCCACCACCGCATCGATGACCGCGTTGGCCCGCGCGCCGTCGGCGAAGCTCGGCAGCCCGTGCGGGGTCTCGCCGCCGACTGCTGCGTAGACGTCCCGGGCGAAGGCGGTGAAGGCGTCGAGGTAGCCCATCGGATGCCCGGCGGGGACCAGATTCAGCCGGGCGGCGTCGGCGGCCAGCGCCGGGGCGTCGCGCGTCACAGTGCGCGAGGCCTCGACCCCGCCGATCCACAGCTCGTCGGGATGCTCCTGGTCGAAGACCACGCTGGTCTCGGTGCCGGCCAGCTCCAGGGTCAGCGCGTTCTTCCGGCCGGCGTCGACCTGCGAGACCATCAGCGAGCCCACTGCCCCGGAGCGCAGCTGCACCGTCAGCGCCGCGGCGTCCTCGGTGGTGACGTCGACGCCGCCGCGCCGCGGGTGCGCGATCGTCGTCGCCGCGGCCAGCCGGACGATCCGGTCTCCGGAGAGGAACTCCAGCAGATCGGCCAGATGCGAGCCGACGTCGCCGAAGGCCCGCGAGCGCCCCGCCGTCGCCGGATCCACCCGCCAGTTGCCGGCCTCGGGGTCGAGCATCCAATCCTGCAGATAGGATCCGCGGACGGTGAGCAGCCGACCCAGTTCGCCGGCAGCCACGTGGGCGGCGGCCTGCCGGGCCATCGGATGGAAGCGGTAGACGAAGGGCACCGCCGCGACGACGCCGGCCGCCTCGGCGCGGGCGGCCAGCTCGTCGGCCTCCGCGGCGTCGAGGGCCAGCGGCTTCTCGCAGACCACGTGTCGGCCGGCGTCCAGCGCGGCGCGCACATGACCGGCGTGGGCGGCGTTGGGCGAGCAGACGTGGACGACGTCGACCTGCTCGACCAGCTCGGCGACGTCGTCGACGGCGGCGGTGCCCAGCTGTCCGGCGGCCGCGGCCGAGCGCTCGGGGCTCGAGGAGGTCACCCCGACCACCTCGGCTCCGGCCGCGCGGGCGGCATGGCTGTGCACGCGCCCCATGAACCCGCCGCCGACGATGCCGACTGTCAGCTTCTGCATTTCGAGTACCTCTCTTCTCTGCGCGTCTGATCTGCGCGGACGGCGCCCCGGCCCGCGGACCGGGACGCCGTCGGAGTCGGGGCGGGTCACTTCACGGCTCCGGTGGAGAGTCCGGTGACCAGGTGCCGCTGGACGATCATGAAGCCGATCAGCACCGGCAGCGAGACCACCACCGAGGCAGCCATCAGCTGGTTCCAGAACACGTCCGTCTGCGAGGCGTAGGCCCGCAGTCCCACGGCCAGCGTGCGGGTGTCGGCATTGGTCATCACCGAGGCGAAGAGCACCTCGCCCCAGGCGGTGATGAAGCAGTAGACCGAGACGGCGACGATGCCCGGGCGGGCCACCGGGAGCACGACCCGCCACAGCGCCCCCATCCGGGTGGTGCCGTCGATCAGCGCGGCCTCCTCCAGGTCCTTCGGGATGGAGGCGAAGAAGCCGGCGAGCATCCAGATGGCGAAGGGCAGCGAGAAGGTCATGTAGGTGATGATCAGCCCCAGGTGGGAGCCGTTGAGCTGGATCCCGACGGTGCGCTGCAGCTGGGTGAAGATCAGGAACAGCGGCAGCAGGAACAGGATGCCGGGGAACATCTGGGTCGACAGCACCATCAGGCTGAACGTCCGGGCCCCCTTGAACGGGAACCGCGAGAGCGCGTAGGCCGCCAGGACGGCGATGACCACGGAGAACGCCGTGGCGATGCAGACCACGATCAGGCTGTTGAGGAAGTAGTCGGCCAGCGGCACCGTCTTCCAGATGTCCAGATACGGCTGGAAGGTGATCTCCGACGGAATCCAGGTGAAGATGCCCTGGACGTCCTCCAGCGGCTTCAGGCTGGTGATGACGACGACGAACAGCGGCACCAGGACCACGGCGCTGAGGAACACCAGCCCGAAGGCGCGCAGGATCTTGAATCCACGGGTCTCAATCATTGAGCTGCTTCCCCTTCGGCATGACGAGTCGGATGTATACGGCCGAGACGACCAGCAGCAGCACCAGCAGCAGGGTGCTCATCGCGCCGCCGAGGCCGAAGTTCCAGTAGTTGAACGACTGCTCGTAGATCAGCGGCGAGACCAGCATGGCCTCGTCCGGGGATCCGGAGCCGAACAGCACGTAGGGGATGTTGAACTGGTTGAAGATCCACAGCCCCAGGATCAGCAGCATGACCAGATTGGCCTGGCGGATCATCGGCAGGGTGATGGTGGTGAACTGCTTCCACGTGCTGGCGCCGTCCATCGCCGCGGCCTCGTAGACGTCGGTGGGGATGTTCTGCAGCGCCGCCAGCAGCATCAGGAAGGCGAAGGGCCAGAACTGCCAGACGGTGACGATGACCAGCACCCAGAAGGCGTTGTCGCCGAGCAGCCAGAAGGGGCGATCGTCGAGGATGCCCAGGTCGTCGACGAGGAAGCGGTTCACCGCGCCGTCGGACTGGTTGAACATGAACGCCCAGGCGATCGCGCCGACGTACTGCGGCAGCGCGTACGGGGTGAGGAACAGCGTCCGCAGGAAGCCCCGGCCGCGGACCTTGGAGGTCAGCAGCACTGCGCCGAACATGCCCAGCGCCCAGGCCAGCGCGAGACTGATCAGCGTGTAGGCGACGGTGCGCAGCAGTGCCGCGTAGAACTGGCTTCCGATCGCGCCGGCGGGGTCGAGCCCCTCGATGAAGTTCTCCATGCCGACGAACGGCGCCTCGGTCCAGTTGCCGATGGTCAGCTGCGTCAGCCCGAGGAAGGCGATGCACACGCCCAGGATCATCGGGATGATGTGGATCAGCAGCTCCATCACGCTGGCCGGCGCGATCAGGGCATAGGGGAAGATCCGGGTGCGCCAGCCGCCGCCGGCGGTCTGGACCACCTGATTGGCGACGGCGGCCTGGGCCTTCTTCTCGCGGCGGCGTCGCCTGCGCTCCTCGCGCGGAGCACGCACGCCCTGTGGTGCAGCCATGAGGTCTCTTCCTTCCAGTCGTCCCGCGCCGCACGGCGGCTCGGCATCAGCCGGGCCGCCGTGCGGCACGGGACCTCGGAGGCGTCACGCCGCCTCCGACGTCGCGGACGGGGATCAGAACGGGGTGGGTACCGGGGCGGGGACCGGAGTCGGAACCGGGATCAGGATCAGTCCATCTGGGTCTGCGCATCCTCGAGCGCGGAGCGGACGTCGTCCTCGCTGATCTCGGTGCCCTGCGCGGCGTCGGCCAGCAGGTCCCGGATCGCGGTGCCGACGGTCGTCTCCATCTGCGCCTCGGAAGTCTGCAGCGGCATCGGCCGGGCGTGGTTCTCCAGGATGTCCTGCTTCAGCTGGATCTCCTCGGTCTGGAAGGCCTCCTCCTCGTCATAGACCTCGTTCACCACCGGCAGGGCGGTGAACTCCTGGTTGAGGTAGGACTGCTCCTCGTTGCTGGTCATGTGGTCGACGAAGGCGACGGCGGCGTCCTTGTTGTCCGAGTTCTCGAAGACGCTGATGTTGATGCCGGCGACGTGGGACTGGGTAGCCTCGATGCCCTCGGCGTCGGCGTCGAGCATCGGGATCGGGGCGGCCTCATAGTTCTCGAAGTCACGGTTGTTGAAGACGTTGCCCGGCGCTTGGTCGAAGACCATGGCCGCATCGCCGGAGGCGACCTGCTGGACCGACTCGCTGCCGTTGGTCAGCTCCGCGTCGCCGGGGGCGACGACCTCGTCCTCGGCCATCAGGTCCACCCACTCCTTGACGCCGGCGACGATGCCGTCGGCGGCGAACTGCGGCTCTCCGTCCTCGGTGTAGAGCGTGTCGCCGTGCTGCAGGCCGCGGATGAAGGCCTGATGGGCGTTGTTGGTGTAGGAGGAGCCGGCCATCGTGAAGCCGTGCTGGTCGATCGACCCGTCGCCGTCGGTGTCCTGGGTGAGCTCCTGGGCGACCTCGACGAACTCGTCCCAGGTCTCCGGCGGCTCCTCGATGCCGGCCTCCTCGAAGATCTCGGTGTTGTAGTACATCGAGTAGCTCAGCGCATAGAGGGGCACCGAGGTCGGGGTCTCTCCCTCGGCGCCGCCGGTGGCCCAGCTGGACTGGAGGAAGCGGTCCTCGCCGCCGATGGTCTCCAGCGCGTCGCCCTCCCAGGGCATGAACGCTCCGGTGGCCTGCATGGAGGTCGCCCAGGTGTTGCCGATGTTGAGCACATCTGGCCCGTTGCCGGAGGAGACGGCCGTGAGGATGCGGTTCTGCAGGTCGCTCCAGGGGATGACCTCCAGCTCGACGTCGACGCCGGTCTCCTCGGTGAAGCGGTCGATGGTCTCGGTCAGGACCTCCTCGTCCTCGGTGATCGAGGCGCCCTGGTTGGAGGCCCAGTAGGTGATGGTGCCGGAGATGTCGCCGGTGTCGACCTCTTCGGCCTCTCCGGAGCCGCAGCCCGCCAGGGCGGCGGTGCTCAGCGCGGCGACGGACAGCACGGATGCGGTGCGGCGGATGGTGGCCATGGTGATCGGTGTCCTTCTCTCGTGTGGTGGTGCGGTGATGTGCGGTTCACAGGTGCGTGCCGACGGATCAGAGCGTGCGCTCGGTGGGGTCCCAGCCGTCGGGCAGCAGCGCGGAGGGCTCCACAGTGGAGGTCACCTCGACGAACTGCCCCGACTCGGCGGCCTCGGTGATGGCGACCATGATGTCCAGGGTGTGGAAGGCCAGCTCCCCGGGGACCCGCTCTGTCTGGCCGGAGCGCAGGCAGCGCGCCAGATCGGCCGCGCCGGTGCCGCGGGTGGTGAAGGTGCCCGTCGGCTCGACGGTCCGCGACTCGCCGTCGCCGGTGTGCAGCGTGGTCTCGCCGCCGAACTCGTTGGGGTCGGGGAAGACCGCGGTCCCCTCGGTGCCGGCGATCTCGACGAATCCGGCGCGCGGCAGCTTCGAGTCGAAGCTGAAGACCGCCTGCGCGCTGGTGCCGGACTCGAACTCGATCAGCGCGCTGTGGTGGGTGGGGACCTCGACGTCGAACTCGGTGCCGGCCTTCGGGCCGCTGCCGATCACCCGGCTGCTCCGCGCGGTCGACGACGTCGCCGCGACCCGGCGCACCGGGCCGAAGACCTGCACCAAGGTGGTCAGGTAGTAGGGCCCGACGTCGAAGAGCGGGCCGCCGCCGCGGGCGAAGAGGAACTCCGGGCTGGGATGCCAGGACTCCGGCCCCGGGACCTGGAAGAGCGCCAGACCCGTCAGCGGCGTGCCCACCGCGCCGTCGCGGATCTGGCGCAGGGCGGTCTGCAGCCCGGCGCCGAGGAACGTGTCCGGCGCGACGGCGACGCGGACGCCGGCCGCCTCGGCCGCCTGCCTCAGCTCGCGACCGGACTCGCGGTCCAGCGCGTAGGGCTTCTCGCCCCAGACGTGCTTGCCGGCCTCGACGGCCTGGCGGGCGACGTCGACGTGGACGGCGGGGATGGTCAGGTTGACCACGATCTCGATCGCGTCGTCGGCGAGCAGCTCCTCATAGCTGCCCGAGCCCGGCACGCCCCAGTCGGCGGCACGCTCGGCGGCGCGGGCGGCGTCGATGTCGGCGATGAAGCGCACGTCGAGGTCCGGGAACCGGGTGAGGTTGCCCAGGTACTGCTCGGAGATCGTCCCGGCGCCGACGATGCCGACGCCGACGGGCCCCGAGCCGGCGGGTCCGGAGCCGGCGGGGCGGGAGGCGGTCTGCGGACTGGTGCTGGTGTTCACGCGGTGATGCTCCTTCGAAGCGTTGATCAGGGGGTGAGCGCGATCATGATCGGGCGGCGGCGTGGGCGGAGGGGTCAGCCGAGGCCGTCGAGGAAGCGGCGACTGGCCTCGACGGCGGCGAAGATCTCGCCGTCGTGGTCGTCCAGCTCGACGACGGGCAGCGCGTGCTCGGCGGCGGCGAGGATCTCGGCGACGGGCAAGTCTCCGGAGCCGACGGCGACCTGGTCGGTGTTCTCCCGGGTGCGCGGGCCGTCCTTCACGTGGAGGGCCACCACCTGCTCGCCCAGCCGCGACAGCAGCTCGACTGCGGAGACGCCGCCGACCTCGGCCCAGTAGGTGTCGACCTCCAGATCGACCGCATCGCCGACGGCCGCGGCGAAGATCTCCAGCGCCGGGGCGCCGTCGATGCGGTTCTCCAGTTCGAAGGCATGGTTGTGGTATCCCACCCGCAGCCCGCGGTCGGCGGCCTGCTCGGCGATCCCGCGGAGCTCTGCGGCGATGCCCTCGACGTCCTCGCGAGCGGTCCAGCGCCGCGGGTCGATCATCGGGTCGATGACCGTCGAGACGCCGAGGCTCTCGGCGGCGTCGAAGGCCGCCCGGGGGTCGCCGTCGACGAGCTTCACGTGGGCGGTCGGCGCGGTCAGTCCGAGGCGGCGCAGCGGCTCGACCAGCACGGCGGCGCGGGAGTCCAGTCCGAAGGGCTCGACCTGGGAGAAGCCGATCGTCGCCAGGCGCTCGAGCGTGGCGGCCGGATCGGCGTCGAGGGCCTCGCGCACGGTGTACAGCTGGATGGAGGGGGTCTTCATGTCGAGGCTGTCGCTCCTTCGCATCGCGGTCGGGGCTCGGCGAGTCCGTCGTCGAGCGCTCCGCATCATGTGATCGGCATCACGGCCGGGTTGCCCTCGTCACACTATTCGCACTTTTGTCGAAGGTCAACAGAACTTCGGAAAAAATCACCGGTACATGGGCGATCAGTGTGAGAAGTGTGATTCACTGGATGATCATGGAGACCGACCACCTGCTCCCGAGCCCCCTCGGCGCCGGCGGCCCCAGCGGCCCCAGCGGCGTGTTCCAGCTGCTGCGCGACGGCACGCCCAAGACGCGCACCGAACTCGCCGACCGGACCGGCATGGCCCGCTCGACGATCAATGATCGGCTGGCCGCGCTCACCGAGCTGGGCCTGGTCGGCTCGGCCACCGACGGTGTCTCCACCGGCGGGCGGCCGCCCCGTCGCGTCGCCCTCATCCCGGAGGCCCGGCTCGTGCTGGCCGTCGACCTGGGCGCCTCCCACCTGCGCCTGGCGGTCTGCGACCTGCTCAACCGGCAGCTCGCCGCCGCCGAGGAGCCGGTGGACATCGCCGCCGGCCCCGAGCAGCTGCTGGGACGCGTGCTGGAGCGCGCCGACGAGCTGCTGACCCGCATCGGCCGCGAGCGCGGCGCGATCATGGCGGTGGGCATCGGCCTGCCCGGACCCGTGCACTTCGGCACCGGCCGCCCCAGCCGCCCGCCGATCATGCCCGGATGGGACGGCTTCGACGTGCCGGGCTGGTTCCGCCAGCACCTGCGCGCGCTGGTGCTGGTGGACAACGACGTCAACATCATGGCCCTCGGCGAGCACAGCCAGCTCAGCCGCAGCGCCGAGCACTTCCTCTTCGTCAAGGTCGCCACCGGCATCGGCGCCGGCATCATCTCCGGCGGACGGCTGCAGCGCGGAGCTCAGGGCATCGCCGGCGACATCGGCCATGTCCGCGTCAGCTCGGGAGACGGGATCTTCTGCCGCTGCGGCAACGAGGGCTGCCTGGAGGCGGTCGCCTCCGGTTCACGGATCGCGGCGATCCTGCGCGAGGCCGGCCACGCCGAGGTGGCCACCGGCGGCGACGTCGTCCGGCTGGTCGACGCCGGGGACCTCGAGGCCATGGGCGCGGTCCGGCAGGCCGGCCGGGACCTCGGCGAGGTGCTGGCGGCCTCGATCAGCTTCCTCAACCCCGAGGTGATCGCCGTCGGCGGGCGGATGGCCGCCGCCGGCGAGCATCTGCTGGCCGGCGTGCGCGAGGTGGTCTTCCAGCGGGCGATGCCGCTGGCGACTCAGCAGCTCGACATCCGCCAGGCCGTCGAACACCACGGGGCCGGCACCCGGGGTGCCAGCATCCTGGCGCTGCACCACGCCCTCTCCCCCGCCGGCGTCGACGCGCTGGCGGCCGCGGCGGACAGCTCGACGACCTCCTCGACTGCGCCGGCGGCGGGCTGAGGAGCATCGGGCGGCGGCCCGGCGCCCCGATCAGGGGTCGGTGTCGCTGAAGAGCCGGATCGGCTCGACGATGTCGGCGAGGATCAGCAGCACGCCCATCCCCAGCAGCAGCGCGGCGACCACATAGGTCAGCGGCAGCATCTTCGACAGGTCGAAGGGCCCGGGGTCCGGCTTTCCGCGCAGCTTCGCCAGCCGACGGCGCAGCGCCTCGTAGAGCGCGCCGGCGACATGGCCGCCGTCGAGCGGCAGCAACGGGATCAGGTTGAAGACCATCAGCGCGACGTTGACCCCGGCCACCAGCGACACCAGCGTGGCCAGCCGCGACTCGAGCGGGATCTGATCCTGGACCGAGAGCTCGCCGGCGATGCGTCCGACGCCGACGACGCTCATCGGCCCGTCGGGGTCGCGCTCGGCGTCGGTGAAGGTCGCCAGCGCGACGTCGTAGAGCCGCATCGGCAGCTCGGCGACCACCCCGAAGACCGCGGTGGACTGCTGGTAGACCTGCGGGACGGCCTCCCAGGGCGGCTGCCGGACCATCGCCTGGTCGGCGCCGACGCCGATGAAGCCGACCTCCTCAGTGACGATCTCCCCGGCACCGTCCCGTTCGGCCCGGCCCAGCGAGCCGGTGACCGGCCGCTCGGCGCGGATCGGCGTGATCTGCGCGGCGTGCTTCTCGCCGTCGCGCACATACCCGATGGAGCTGGTCGTCCCCGCCGCGTCCCGGATGAGCCCGGTCAGCTCGTCCCAGCCGTCGACCCGGGTGCCGGCGAAGGAGACGATCTCGTCGCCGGGGCGCAGCCCGGCCGCATAGGCGGGCCCGGCGGGGTCTCCGGGGCCGCAGCTCTGCTGCCCGCCGGAGACGGCGTCCTCGGTGGCGACGCATTCGTAGACGGTGCGCAGCTGGGTGGTCGGCTCGGCGGTCCCGTGCAGCGAGATCGTGCCGGCGGTGAGCGCCAGCGCGATGACCAGATTCATCGCCGGGCCGCCGAGCATGATGATGATCCGCTTCCATACCGCCAGCCGGTGGAACATCCGGTCCTCGTCGCCGTCCTGCAGCTCCTCGGCGGCGGTCTGCCGGGCGTCGGAGGAGAGCTGCTGGAACAGCCCGGTGGACTGCGAGGCGATGGTGCGCGTGCCGGCGGGGCGCCGCTCCTCGGGGCCGGAGACTCCGCCGGACTCCTCGGCGACGCCGGCCTGCCCCGGCGCACCGGGCGCCTCGGCGTACTCGGCGGCCCACTCGGCGGGCACGTCCGTCGGCGGCGGATCGTCGGCGTCGGACTCCGATCCGGCCTCGGCGTCGTCGCCCGGCCGCCGTTCCGGCGGCGGATACATGCCGATCATCGCCACGTAGCCCCCCAGCGGGATCGCCTTGATCCCGTACTCGGTCTCGCCGCGGCGCTTGGACCAGAGCGTGGGGCCGAAGCCGACCATGTATTGGGTGACACGGACGTTGAACAGCTTGGCCGGCAGCAGATGCCCGATCTCGTGCAGCGCGATGGACAGCGCGATGCCCAGCGCCACGATCAGCACTCCGGCGGTCACCAGCAGCATGTCCATGGGATCAGCCTCCCACCGTCTGGCGGGCGGCGGCGATGTGCTCCTCGGCCAGCGCGCGGGCCTGCCGCTCGGCGCCGAGCACGTCCTCGAGGCTCGGCGTCTGCGCCGTGCGGCCGTCGTGGGCGGCGAGCACCTGCTGGACGGTGTCCAGGATGCCCGGGAAGCTCAGCCGCCCGGCGTGGAAGGCCTCGACGGCCTGCTCGTTGGCCGCGTTGTAGACGGCCATATGCGTCGACGAGGCCGCCGCGGCCTGCTTGGCCAGCCGCACCGCCGGGAAGGCGGCGTCGTCCAGGGGCTCGAAGTCCCAGCTCATCGGACGCGTCCAGTCCACCGGCTCGTCGACGGCGGCCAGCCGGTGCGGCCAGGACAGTCCGAGCGCGATCGGCACCAGCATGCGCGGCGGACCGGCCTGGGCCAGTGTGGAGCCGTCGCGGAACTCCACCAGCGAGTGGATGACCTGCTGCGGATGGATCACCGGGACGATGTCGTCGAGCGGGACGTCGAAGAGCAGATGCGCCTCGACGACTTCGAGGGCCTTGTTGACCATCGTCGCCGAGTTGGTGGTCACCATCCGGCCCATGGCGAAGTTCGGGTGCCGCAGCGCCTGCCGCGGGGTGACCTCGGCCAGCCGGGCGGCGTCCCAGCCGCGGAACGGTCCGCCGGAGGCGGTGATGATCAGCCGGCGCACCTCGCTCGCGCCGGGCTCATGCGGCATATGCGTCGCCGCGCAGAGTCCGCGCTCGTGGCGGCCGGAGCTCAGCGCCTGGGCCAGCGCCGAGTGCTCGGAGTCGACGGGCACCACCTGCCCGGGCCGCTGCACGGCGGCGGCGACCAGCGCCCCGCCGACGACCAGCGACTCCTTGTTCGCCAGCGCCAGCGTGGCTCCGGAGTCCAGTGCCGCCAGCGTCGGACGCAGCCCGACCGAGCCGGTCATGCCGTTGAGCACGACGTCGGCGCCGACGGCCGCGCAGGCCTCCGCGGCGTCCTCGCCGGTGTGGATCTGGACCTCGTGGCCGACGCCGGCCTCGGCCAGCGCCTCGACCAGCGGCGGGTTCCGCGGGTTCTCGGCGGTGCCGCCGTCGACGGCGATGCCGACCACCGCCGCTCCGGTGGCCGCGACCTGGGCGGCGAGCTGCTCGGTGGCTCGGCCCGCTGCCAGCGCGAGCACCTCGAAGCGCCCGGGATTGGCCGCGACGACCTGCAGCGCCTGGGTGCCGATCGAGCCGGTGGAGCCCAGCAGCGCGAGGCGACGCACTCCGGGCTCCTCGGTGCTGGGCAGGCGGGCGGCGAGGTGCGCGACCGCGGCGGGATCGGCGGGATCGGCGGGATCGGCGGGATCGGCGTCGGCGGCGTCGGCGGCGTCGGCGGCGTCGGCGGCCGTCGACGGGGCGACGGCGACGGGCTTCCGGAAGGACTGCATGGGGCCATTATCGCCCCAGCCGGCCGCGGGTGCGGAATCTCGTGTCGGAGCCGGTGCGCGCGATTCCCGGCACGACCGGTACGCTGGCAGGACACGCAGGGCCGTCCCCTGCCGTCGCCGCGCCCGAGGACGTGTGCGGTCCTGACCGATGCACCGCCCGGCGCCCCGGCCGTTCCGCCCAGCCCACGCCGTGTCCGACCACGAGGAGCCTCATCGCGATGATCACGCTGCGGGAAGTCCAGTCCAGCGACCTGGATCGCTTCTTCGAGTTCCAGCAGGACGCCGACGCCGCCCACATGGCCGGCTTCGCCTCGACCGAACCCGTCGGACCGCTCGATCTTCGACCACCACTGGCACGAGCTGCTCTCCTCGGACGACACCATCGTGCGGACCATCGACCTCGACGGCGAGCCCATCGGGTCGATCGCCGCCTTCGAGGACGAGGACTCGCGCGAGATCATGTTCTGGACGGACAAGCGCTTCTGGGGCCGCGGGCTGACCCGCTCGGCCGTGACCCGCTTCCTGGAGGACTTCCCCGAGCGTCCGGTGACCGCCCGCGTCGTCGTCGACAACGGCGGCACGCTGTCCATCCTGCAGGCTCTGGGCTTCCGCGAGATCGGGCGCGAGTCGAGCTTCTCCAACGTCCGCGCCGAAGTGGTCGAGGAGATCATCCTGCAGCTCGACTGACTCCACTGAGGCGTCCGCCGGCGCGCGCCGGCCTCCCCCGCCGGTGACACCGATCACTCCGACGAGCAGAGTGCTGGTAAGTTCGGACACCATGACTGCACTGCGCTGGGGAATCCTCGGAACCGGACACATCGCCCATGCCTTCGCCGCGGACCTGCAGTTCGCCGGCCGAGAGATCGTCGCCGTGGGCTCGCGGTCTGCGGAGTCGGCCGAGGCCTTCGCCGCGGAGCTCGCCGCGGGATCCGCCCCCGGCTCCGGCGTCCCCCGCGCCCACAGCTCCTACGAGCAGCTGGCCGCCGACGAGGACGTCGACATCGTCTACGTCGCCACTCCGCACCCCTTCCACGCCGCGCACGCCGCGATGGTGCTCGAGCAGGACACCCATGTGCTGGTCGAGAAGCCCTTCACCCTCCACGCCGCCGAGGCGGCCGGACTCCGCGACCTGGCCCGCTCCCGCGGACTGCTGGCCATGGAGGCGATGTGGACCCGGTACCTGCCGCATATGGTCAGGATCCGCGAGATCATCGCCTCCGGGGGCCTGGGCGAGATCCGCATGCTGTCCGCCGACCACGCCCAGTCGCTGCCCACCGATCCCGGGCACCGGATCAACGCCCTGCCGCTCGGCGGCGGGGCGCTGCTGGATCTGGGGATCTACCCGCTCTCCTTCGCCGCGGACATCCTCGGCCCCGTCGAGCAGGTGAGCGCCCAGGCACGCTTCGGCGACACCGGAGCCGACACCGAGGTCGCCACGGTGATGCACCATCACGGCGGTGCGCTGTCGACGTCGCTGTCCTCCTCCCGCGCGGCGGGGCAGAACACCGCCCATATCCTGGGCACCGAGGGGCGCATCGACATCGACGGCGTCTGGTTCGCCGACACCTCCTTCACCCATACCGGCGCCGACGGCACAGTGCACGAGCGCTTCGCCGTGCGCGGCGAGGGGCGCGGCATGCAGCATCAGGCGCTCGCCGCCGAGGCCGCCGTCGCCGACGGCACGTGCGAGGGCTCCGCGCTGGGCCTGGACGAGACGGTGGCGATCATGGAGCTGCTCGACACGATCCGCGAGCAGATCGGGCTGCGCTACCCCGGCGAGGATCAGTCCGGCTGAGACCCCGCACCGATCATCGGGCGGCCGGTCTCCAGCAGCGTCTTCAGGCTGGAGAGCTCCCACGGCCAGCCGCCTCCCCCGGACCCGACGCGGCCCTCGACGTGACCGGAGCCGGCGACGTCGCCCAGGCCCTTCTGCTTCATCGCGTCGGTGGTGTGCGCCCAGTAGTCTCCGCCCGGTTCGAGCACCACTTCGACCCGCCCGCCGTATCCGATCCGCTCGGTCAGGTCCGGGTCGGTCAGGTCCGGGTCGGTCAGCGCCGCCCAGACACGCTCGGGCGGCGCGTCGATGTGGATCAGGTGACGCTGGCTGTTCGGCCGGCTGCTCGGCGCACTCATGAGGTTCTCCCGCGGTTCTGCGCTCTGTCCCCGGCACCCGGGGCCGCGGCGGAGTCCTGCGCCGACGATCACCGGTGCGGTCGACCGACGCGACCGACGGGTGAGGAGCACGGCGCCGGATGCTGACGGCGGCGGGGCGCCCGTGCTCTGATGGTAGAGGCCCCGGCGGCGGTCCGGCCATGGTGTCGGAGCCGGCGGCCCATACCGTTCCCGACCAGGAGGTCTCCATGGCCCGGCCCACGCACCTGTTGATCCACCGATTCGTGCCCGGCACCGGTCCCGCCGAGGACAGCGACGAGCACGGTGAGGAGATGCGCGCCTGGCAGGACCTCGACGCCGAACTGCACGCCGACGGCACCCTGGTCGAGGGCTGGGCGCTGACCGAGTCGACCGTGCATCTGGGAGCCCTGGCGGAGCACGACGCCGACGCGGCCGATGCCGAGACGGCCGAGGATCGCAGCATCATCTTCGCCGTGCACGCCGTGGCCGTGGAGGACGAGGCCGCCGCTCATGCGGTCGCCGAGCGGATGCCGCATCTGCAGCACGGCTCCACGGAGATCCGCCCGATCATGGGGAGCTGACGCACGGACCCGGGACTCGTCCCGGCGCGTCGTCGGACCGACGACGTCGGCCGGTCAGCCCACTGAGGCCATGATCTCGGTCATGCGGTCGAGGAAGGCGTCCACCTGAGCCTCGTCGTAGCCGCTGGAGCCGTGGGCGCCGCTGAAGGACACCGTGCGGATCTCGTCGACGCTCATCGGGTTCTCCCCGTCCAGATAGCTGCCGAGCTCCCGACAGAGTCGGTCGACCTCGTCGCGGCGGTAGCCCAGTGCGGCCGAATGCGCCGGTCCGCGGAAGCGCACGCCGTCGGGCCGTTCGATGCGGCCGCGCAGCGGAGCGGCACGCTCGGCGAGCAGCTCGTACCAGGCGTCCTCGCCGTGCTGGGCGATGTAGCGGTCGCGCTCGGCCACGGCGAAGGCGTCCTCGAGCCGGTCCAGCGCGCCGTCGACCTCCTCCGGGTCGTAGCCGCCGGCGCCGAGCATGAAGCTCGCCTCGCGGATCTCGGCCAGCGGCATGCCGGTGCCCGTCTCGTAGGCCCCGCGGGCCTGGTCCATGAACGCGTCGACTTCGTCGCGGTCATAGCCCTGCTCGGTCTCGTCCAGGACGGTGAACAGTGCGGTCTGATGCTGCGCCATGGGACTCAGCCTAATGGAATGCCGGCCGATTGCGGAGACAGCGCCACGATGACGAAGTAGGCGGTGGGCATCGCGAAGACCAGAGAGTCGAGCCGATCCATCACTCCGCCGTGGCCGGGCAGCACATGCGACATGTCCTTCAGCCCCAGCTCGCGCTTGACCATCGATTCGGAGAAGTCCCCGGCGGTGGACACCACGACGACGGCGGCGGCCAGCACGGCGCCGATGGACAGCGGCTCGTCGAAGATCAGCGCCGAGGCGAGCACGCCCACCGCGATGGAGCCGAGCATCGAGCCGGCGAAGCCCTCCCAGGACTTCTTCGGGCTGATCGTCGGCGCCATCGGGTGCTTGCCGAAGAGCACGCCCACCAGATAGCCGAAGGTGTCGTTGGCGACGACCAGGAGCACCACCACGGCCAGTCGCCACTGCCCCATCGGCTGATCGATGAGCAGCACGGCGAAGGAGATGAGGAAGGGCACCCAGCAGGCGACGAACATCGAGGCCATGATCGACCGTCCGGCGTCATGGATCCGGTAGATCGCCGCGATCACCGCGATCGCCGCGCAGGTGACCATCAAGGCCAGGGTCAGCGCCTCGACGCCGCCGAAGTAGGCCGCCAGCGGCATGGTCAGCGCGCCGAGGAACAGCGGTATCTTGGGCAGCCGCAGGCCCTGGGTCTCCAGGGCGACGGCGACCTCCCAGGCTCCCATCGCCAGCAGCACCACCGCCAGCAGGATCAGCAGCAGCGGCATGAACACGATCCCCAGCACGGCGGGGATCAGCAGGGCCGCTCCGGTGAGGATGGCCGCGGGGAGGTCGCGCCCGGCCCGCGGAGTGCGCGTGCGCGGCGCGGCCGCCTCGGCGCTCTCGGCGGGTCTCGGGCGCTTCTGGCCGATCATCGATCAGACCTCGAGCAGCTCGGCTTCCTTGCGGCGCGTCATCTCGTCGATGCGCTCGGTGTGCGTCTTGGTGAGGGTCTCGAGCTCGCTGTGTCCGCGCTCGCCCTCGTCCTCGCCGATCTCGCCGTTCTTCACGGCCTTGGCGATGGCGTCCTTGGCCTTGCGGCGCGCGTTGCGCACCGACACCTTGTGGTCCTCGCCCTTGGACTTGACCAGCTTGGCGTACTCCTTGCGCCGCTCCTCGGTCATCTCCGGCATCACGATGCGGATCTGCTTGCCGTCGTTGGAGGGGTTGGCGCCCACCTCGGAGTCCGACAGGGCCTTCTCGATCTCGCGCATCGCCGACGCGTCGTACGGGGTGATCAGGATGGTCCGGGCGTCCGGCGTGCTGAAGGAGGCCAGCTGCTGCAGCGGCGTCGGCGAGCCGTAGTAGTCGACCAGCACCTTGGAGTACAGGGAGGGGTTGGCGCGCCCGGTGCGCACCGTGGCGAAGTCCTCGCTGGTCGCCTCGACGGCGCTCTCCATGCTCGCTTCGGCCTCGGTCAGGGTCTCGTCAATCACGTCGCTCTCCTTGAGCTCCTCGAGTCGGTACTGCAGGCACCAGTCTACGTGCCGGTCAGCTGATCAGGCGCATCGCCGACGACGCCGGAGCGCCCCCGTCGGGTCGTGTCACGGCGTCACCAGCGTGCCGAGCTCCTCGCCCAGCAGCGCCCGGGTGACGTCACCCTCGCCCTCCATGCCGAAGACCCGCATCGACAGATCGTTGTCGTTGCACATGGTCATCGCGGTCTGGTCCATCACCCGGATGTTCTGCCGCAGCGCCTGCGAGTAGGTCAGGTGCTCGAGCTTCTGGGCCTCCGGGTCGGTCTTCGGGTCCGAGGTGTAGACGCCGTCGACGCCGGACTTGCCCATCAGGATCATGTCGGCGTCGACCTCCAGGGCGCGCTGGGCGCAGACGGTGTCGGTGGAGAAGTACGGCATGCCGGCTCCGGCGCCGAAGACCACGACGCGGCCCTTCTCCATGTGCCGGATCGCCCGCAGCGGGATGTAGGACTCGGCGACCTGTCCCATGGTGATCGCGGTCTGCACGCGGGTCGCCCGTCCGGCCTGCTCGAGGAAGTCCTGCAGCGCCAGGCAGTTCATCACCGTGCCCAGCATGCCCATGTAGTCGGCGCGCGCCCTGTCCATGCCGGCCCGGGACAGCTCCGCGCCGCGGAAGAAGTTGCCGCCGCCGACGACGACGCAGACCTCGACCTCCTCGCCGACGGCGGCGATCTGCTCGGCGATGCCCCGGACGGTCGCCGGGTCCACGCCGACGCTTCCGCCGCCGAAGACCTCCCCGGAGAGCTTGAGGAGCACGCGGCGGCGGGAGGAGCCCGGCTGCCGGTGCTCGTGGGGGGTGACGGCGGTCTGTGCGGCGGAGGCTGCGGCCTGGTCGGTCATCGGGGGCGAGATCCTTTCGGCGTCGGCGCGCGGAGCGGTCCGGACATCGGAGGCGGGCATGAGAAGAGGGTGACCACTGCAGTCGAGTGGCCACCCCCTGTCGTCGTGGATCGAGCGTTCTGCCTCAGTGTAGGCATCAGCACCCGGTCCGACGAGGAGCACCGCCCCGAACAGGGCGGTGCTCCGACGTCGCGGCGTCGGTCAGGAGCCGACGCGGAAGCGGGCCATGGCCTTCGCCGACGTGCCGGCCGCCTCCAGGATCTGGGCGACGGTCTGCTTCGGGTCCTTGGCGAAGGGCTGGTCCAGCAGGACGTTGTCCTTGAAGAACGCGTTCACGCGGCCCTCGATGATCTTCGGGATCGCCTGCTCGGGCTTCTCCTCCGCGCGGGCGGTCTCCTCGGCGATGCGCCGCTCGTCGGCCACCGTCTCCTCCGGGACCTCGTCCCGGGTGAGGTGGACCGGCGCCATCGCGGCGGCGTGCACCGCGACGTCGTGGGCGGCCGTCCTGGCGTCCTCGGTGTCGGCGTCGACGGCGATCAGCACGCCGACCTGGGCCGGCAGGTCCTTCGCGGTCTTGTGCAGGTAGGCGTCGACGGCGGCGCCCTCGACCTTGGCGACCCGGCTGACCAGGACCTTCTCACCCAGAGTCGCACCCTCCTCGGTGACGTGGTCAGCGAGCTTCTTGCCGTCGACGTCGGCCTCGAGCAGCTGCTCGAGGGTGTCGACGTCGTGGGCCACGGCGGTCTCCAGGACCTGGTCGGCGAGGCCGACGAACTTGTCCGACTTCGCGACGAAGTCGGTCTCGGCGTTGACCTCGACCAGGAAGCCCTTGGTGCCGTCGACGACCTTGGCCGCGACCAGGCCCTCGGCGGCCGAGCGGCTCTCGCGCTTGGCGGCACCCTTGAGGCCCTTGATGCGGATGGCCTCGATGGCCTTGTCGAAGTCGCCGTCGGCCTCGTCCAGGGCCTTCTTGACGTCCATCATGCCGGCGCCGGTGCGCTCGCGCAGGGCCTTGATGTCAGCAGCGGTGTAGTTCGCCATGTCCCGTCCTCCGATAGGGGTTCGTAGGGGATGATCTGTGGTGGTGTGCGCGCTCCGCAGGCCTCACGCCCGCCCCTGGAGGAAATGCGCCTCCAGGGGGCGGCGTGAGGATCTGACGCGACGAGATTCGTCGCTCGGCGGTCGCGCTCGAGTCGAGCCTTACTCGGACTTCTCGGCGGTCTCGGACTTCTCGGCGGTCTCGGACTTCTCGGCGGAAGCCTGCTCACCGGAGGACTCGCCCTGGCCGGCCTGCTCGGCGGCGTGCTGCTCGAGCAGCTCGCGCTCCCACTCGGCCATCGGCTCGGCGGCCTGGCCGGAGCCTCCGCCGCGCTTCTCCTCGCGGGCGATGACGCCCTCGGCCGCAGCGTCGGCGATGACCCGGGTCAGCAGGTCCACGGACCGGATGGCGTCGTCGTTGCCCGGGACCGGGTAGTCGACCTCGTCCGGGTCGCAGTTGGTGTCCAGGATCGCGACCACCGGGATGCCCAGCTTCTTCGCCTCGTCGACCGCCAGGTGCTCCTTCTTGGTGTCGACGACCCAGATGGCCGACGGCGTCTTGGTCAGGTTCCGGATGCCGCCCAGGTTGGACTGCAGCTTGGCCAGCTCGCGGCTGAGCAGCAGCAGCTCCTTCTTGGTCCGACCGGAGCCGGCGACGTCGTCGAAGTCGATCTCCTCGAGCTCCTTCATGCGCTGGACGCGCTTGGAGACCGTGGCGAAGTTGGTGAGCATGCCGCCCAGCCAACGGTGGTTCACGTAGGGCTGGCCGACGCGCGTGGCCTGCTCGGCGATGGCCTCCTGGGCCTGCTTCTTGGTGCCGACGAACAGGATCGAGCCGCCGTGGGCGACCGTCTGCTTGACGAAGTCGTAGGCGCGGTCGATGTAGGACAGCGACTGCTGCAGGTCGATGATGTAGATGCCGTTGCGCTCGGTGAAGATGTAGCGCTTCATCTTCGGGTTCCAGCGACGGGTCTGGTGGCCGAAGTGGACGCCGCTGTCGAGCAGCTGGCGCATGGTGACGACGGGCATGGGGTGTCCTTTCGATGCCGGGCTTCGAACACGCTCTCACGTGCAGCACCGGCTGAGCTTCTCGGTTGATCGTTGCCTCCCCGGTTCGCCCGGGGCCCTGGCAGAGGAGGGAGCGGATCATCCTCCCCGACCGCTGCGGCGAGCGGACCGACGGGGAGACCCTGCGGAGCAGGCATCCTCTGCGCGAAGTCAGCGCCGTCGACGTCGTCCGCACCGCCGGCCCGCCCCCGGTGCGCCGGACAAGGTCCGGCCGATCGGAGAAAGGCAGGGGTGAAGACAGCCTGCGGCAGCTGCTGGCGATCAGTGTACTACAGATCGACGGCGCGGACCCTGTGGCACGAGGCACCTCGGAGGCGCTCGTATCTCCGCCCTCCTCGTGCCGTGCGCGATCTCCGGCCCAGGCACCACCTGGTGCCGACGTCCGGCCCGTTCCTGCACAGCCGAGCGCCTCCGGCCGACGACACGCCGTGCTCTGCACAGTCGCAGAGTTCCGCAGGCGCCGGGCTACGCAGGTGACCCAGCATGGCGGTCATGCGCCTGTTCCCGCGGCTTCGTCCCTCGAACGACGTCGTCGAGCACGAGACGACGCAGGCCGGCCCCGCACGACGACCACCGACAGCGGTGCTCGCCGTCGTCCTCGCGGCTCTGCTCCTGCTGCCGCCGGGCGTCGCGGCGCCGGCCGCGACCGCCGACGACGCCGCGGCGAGCCGATCCGCGCCACGTCCGACCTGGGTCTCGCCCACCGGCTCCGCCCCGGAGGTGGTGACCGGCTTCGCCGCTCCTCCGCGTCCGTGGGACGCCGGGCATCGCGGCGTCGATCTGCGCCTCGAGGCCTCGCGCGTGCTGGCTCCCGCCGCGGGGGCGGTGAGCTTCGTCGGGATCGTGGCCGATCGTCCGGTGGTCTCGATCGACCACGGCGACGGGCGGGTCAGCTCCTTCGAGCCGGTCTCCTCGTCGCTGGAGGTCGGCGACGTCGTCGCCGCGGGAGAGGAGGTCGGCCGGCTCGCCGAGGGCGGGCACGTCGCCGCCGCCGAGGACTGCGCCGACGACTGCCTGCACTGGGGAGTCCGCGAGCGCGGCGAGTATCTGAATCCGCTGCTGATGCTCGGGCGGCTGGAGCCCTCAGTGCTGCTGCCGGTCGAGGACGAACCCTCAGCTGCGGGCGGCCAGCCGCTCCCCCAGCTCGACCAGTCGACGGGCCGAGTCCTCCCAGCTGAAGTCGGCGCTGCGTCGTCGGGCGGCGCGGGAGGCTTCGGCGAAGACCCGCGGGTCCTCCAGCGTGCGGACGGCCGAGGCCAGCTCCTCCGGACGGTCGGGGTCGACGATCTGGGCACCCCGGTCGGCGACGGCCTCGCCGGCGATCTCGGCGAAGATCGGCAGATCGGAGACCACCGTCGGGGTGCCGTGGGCCATCGCCTCGACCACCGGCAGGCCGTACCCCTCGGCCCGGGAGAGGGTGACCAGGGCCTCGGCGGTGCGCAGCAGATCGCGGTAGTCGGCCTCGTCGATGCCGTCATGGAAGACCAGCTGCTCGGGACGGGCCGCCAGGGCGACGAGCGCCTCCCTGCGGGACGCGGCGATCGGACTGCACAGGTGCAGCCGGTGGTCGGGCAGCTCCTCGAGGGCACGCACCAGCGTCTCGACGTTCTTGTACGCCATGAAGGACCCCATGTAGACCAGGTCGCGGCTCGGAGCCTGCTCGGGATCGCGGGGCTCGGGCACAGGCTGCGGGGCATTCGGGATCAGCTCGATGGGCCGGCGCGCGAGCCGATGGTCGCGCATCAGTCCGCGCGTGGTCTCCGAGACGGTGGCCACGGCGTCGGCCCGGTTCAGCACGAATCGCTGCGGAAGATAGCTGAGGTGGTAGAGCCGCCAGCCCAGCCGCACCGGGGCCGGCAGATCCCGCGGCGGGGTCCGGTGCTCGTAGTAGATGAGGTCGTGCAGCGTGAGGATCAGCGGGTAGTTCCGCCCGAATCCACCCATGGTCTGCATCGGCGAGAAGACGACGTCGGGCCGGTGGGGATTGATCTGCCGGGCCACCCAGGGCTCGCGGGGCGAGGTCGGCGAGGAGATCCTCAGCCGGGGCAGCCCCTTCGGCAGCAGGTTCAGCTGTTCCTCGTCGCTGATGAGCAGGGTGACCTCGGCATGCTCGGCGGCGGCCTCGATGAGGCCGGCCGAGAAGCGGGAGATCCCGTCGTGGACCCGGGGGCGGGTGTAGCGGGCGTCGAAGAAGAGTCGCAGCACACCGCCATTGTGCCAACTGCCTGCGCAACAGCGTGGAGCGCCGTGTGGACCGGTGTGTGGTCAGCCGCGCCCCGGTCCGACGGCCCTCCGCTCCAGATCAGCGATGTCCCGGCCGAAGGAGACCGCGACGAGCAGCACCGCCAGCCCCGCGGCGACCAGACGCCCGTCCGCCGGGTCCGTCGACGGAGAGGCGTCGGTTCCGCAGAACCAGCGCGTCCAGTCCTCCCACGGCAGGGGCGCGATCGCCGCCAGCAGCAGCGCCCCCGGCGCCGTGCCCAGCGCCCGCCGCAGGCCGCTGGGACGCAGTGCACCGCGCCATCGACTGCGGAACCGCCCGCCGAGGGCGAACAGCGGCTTGGCCGCCCCGGCCAGCACCGCCCACCACTCCAGCAGTCCGCCCGCGGCCGCGGCGAGCACGAGCAGCACGACGGCGTCGGCGATGTCGTCGTAGTGACGTCCGGCCGTCGTGCCCCCGCCGCAGGCCCGGGCCACGGCACCGTCGGCCCCGTCCAGCAGCAGGATCACGACGGCGAGCGCCACCGCCGACCAGGAGAGCACCAGGTGCTCGGACGGAGCCGTCTCGGCGAGGAGCCGTCGGATCAGCACGGCGACGAACAGTCCCAGCAGCGTGGTGCGCAGCAATGTCACCGCATCAGCCGCACGGAAGGGGGCGGCGCCGACGAGCGCGTGCCGCTGACACAGCCCGAAGACGAGCAGCCCGCCGAGCACCGCCGTCCGGGGGAAGCCATCTCCCTCGCCGCCGGAGACGCCTCCCGGGGACGTCGGCCCCTGGTCGAAGATCGCGGCCAGCGGATCGCCCGACAGCGTCATCCCGCCGAGCAGCACCGCAGCGGCCCCCAGCACCGGCGCCAGGCCGCGTGCTCTCCCGACTGTCGGCTCCATGGCGGCGATCCTAGAGCCCCGTCGACGCCGGTCACAGCCCCTCCCGGCGGGGAAGACATGGCAGGATACGGCTATGGACCTCGGCACGTTCCGCTCCGGCCGCCCCACGGCCTCCCGGTCCGCCTCGGGGCAGGCCTCCGACGCAGATCCCGACGCGCCCTCCGACATGCCCTCCTCCCGCACCCCGCTCAGCCGCCAGTACTGGACCGTCGCCCCGGGACGCGGCGAGATCCGCCGAGCACCGGTGCCCGAGCCGGGTCCCGGCGAAGTGCTCGTCGAGACGCTGCTCAGCGGCGTCTCCCGCGGCACCGAGACGCTGATCCACCGCGGAGAGGTGCCCGAGACGATGGCGTCCCGGATGCGTGCGCCGCTGCAGCTCGGCGATCTGCCCCATCCGGTGAGCCACGGCTATCTGGCCGTCGGCGTGGTCCGAGCAGGGGTGGGCCCCGAGGCCGAGCAGCTGATCGGCCGGACGGTCTTCTGCCTCGGAGGACACCGCGACCACCTCGTGGTGCCCGCCGCCGACTGCCACCCGCTGCCGGAGGACTGCCCCGCCGACCGGGCGCTGCTGGCCGGCATCGCCGAGCCGGCACTCAACGCGATCTGGGAGGCGCCGGCGACGCTCGGCGACCGCCTCTGCATCGTCGGCGCCGGTCTCGTCGGCCTCACCACGGCTCTGCTGGCCTCCTCCCTGGGGCCCGAGCGGCTGCAGGTGATCGACGTCGACGGGGACCGCCGGGGCCTGGCCCGTCGGCTCGGGCTGGAGGCGACGACTCCCGAGGAGGCGGTCGGCGACGTCGACGTGGTCTTCCATGCCTCGGCGACGGAGGACGGGCTGGCCGCGGCGCTGCGGCTGGCCGGCGACGACGCCGTCGTCGTGGAGCAGTCATGGTTCGGCCGCACAGCGCCGGTCGTGCCGCTGGGAGCAGACTTCCACGCCCGTCGTCTGCGGCTCCTCGCCTCCCAGGTCGGCGAGGTCGCTCCACCGCGTCGGGCGCGACGCAGCCGGCGGCAGCGGCTGAGCCTGGCGCTGGGGATGCTCGACGCCCGCTGCGACGCGCTGCTGACCGGCCGCTCGCCGCTGGAGGAGCTGCCGACCGTGATGGACGCGCTGGGCGCCGGAGATCCCGCCTGGGCCTCGACCCTCTGCCATGTCATCGACCACATGAGGTGACGACGTCCGACCACGTGACACGAGCACGACCCGTGGACGGCCCCGTCCCGCTCGACCCGAAGGAGGTCCGGATGCCTCGACGCATCGCCCACCACCGCCTGACCGTCGATGATCACATCATGATCGCGCACAGTCTCGACGACCCGTTCTTCGGTCCCGCGCAGCGGCTGCACGGCGCCACTCTGCATGTCCACGCGACCTTCGAACGCACTCAGCTCGATCCCCACGGAGTCGTCATGGACATCGGGGCCGCTTCGGATCTGCTCTCAGTCGTGCTGGATCCGCTGCGGCACCGCAACCTCGACGAGCACCCGGCCTTCACCGGCACGGCCAGCACGACCGAGCGGATCATCGTCCATATCGCCGAGAAGCTGGCCGAGGCGCTGCCGAGCGACCACGGGCTGCTCGCCCTCGAGGTCGCCGCCGAGGAGAATCCGCAGGCCCGTGCCGCAGTACGGGTCGAGCTGTGAGCACTGCACGCTGCTCGCCCGAGGACGTCGGCTCCGACCGGCACGACGACCCGAGCCGGCCTTCGCCCGGCGGGGTGATCTGGGTGCAGCCGCGGCTGCCGGCACCCAGCGGCGGCGCGGTGTACAACGAGCAGGTGATCGCCGCCCTGGCGCATCACGGCCTCGACGTCCATCGCGTCGAGGTCTCCGGCGCCTGGCCGTGCCCCGACGAGTCGGCACGGCGGGAGCTGCACGCACAGCTCTCCGCGGTCCATGACCAGGTCGGGCGTCAGCCGGTGGTCGTCGACGGGCTCATCGGCGGCGGACTGCCCGAGCTGTTCTCCGCCGACGGTGCCGCCGATGGTGCTGCCGACAGTTCCGACGACAGTGCCGACAACAGTGCCGATCCCGACGCGGACGTCCTGCTGGTGCACCTGCCGCTGGCCGTCGAAGCCGGTCCGGAGTCCGCCGGGCTGGACGCCGCCGAGGGGCGGGCGGTGCGGCAGGCTCGTCGCGTGGTGGCCACGAGCCGGTGGGCCGCCGAGGAGATCCGTCGGCGGCACGGACGCCGCGCCGTCGAGGTCATCTCCCCCGGCGCGACACGATCGACGTCGGGCGCAGCCTCCGGCGCCGAGGCCTCCGCTCGCCGGCGGTCTGCGTCCCGGCCTCCGCGACTGACGATGGCCGCCTCCTTCACCCCGCGGAAGAATCATCGGCTCCTCGGCGAGGCCCTGGAACCCCTGCTCGACCGCGAATGGGTCCTCCAGCTCGCCGGCCCCGGAGCCGAGACTGCCGCAGGAGCCTTCGTGCTGGCTGAGCTGCGTCGACGCCTGCCCGGACGCGTCGACCACCGCGGGGCGCTGCCTCCCGAGGCGATGCCCGGGCTCTGGGAGCACACGGACCTGCTGCTGCTCCCCTCCTGGACCGAGACGTTCGGGATGGTGGTCACCGAAGCCTGCGCCCACGGCGTCGCCGGCGTCGTCTCGGCCGGCACCGGCGCGGAGGAGGCCCTGGGCGACGCCGGAGCCGCCTGCGATCCCCGGGACCCCCGGCAATGGACAGCGCAGCTGCGCGCCTGGCTCGACGATCCGACGCTGCGCCGCCGATGGGCCGAGACCGCCCGGAGGCGGGCGGATAGGCTTCAGCCATGGACACGGACCGCAGCAGACTGGCAGACCCTGATCCGGAGCGTGGCACGATGATCGACCCGCATTCCGGGCCCGTGACGGATCCCGATGCCGACGCGCCCGCCGAGCGCATCAGCGCCGACTGGCTCACGCTGCGCGAGGCCGCCGATGCCGCGGCCCGCGAGTCCACGCGCGGCCCCGTCGCCGATCTGCTGTCCGCTCGACGTCCCGGCCGCATCGTCGACGTCGGCTGCGGCACCGGCTCCGGCGGACGCTGGCTGCAGGATCAGCTGGCCGGCGACGAGGAGTGGGTGCTGCTGGACCACGACCCCGAGCTGCTCGCCGCCACGGCGCGCCGACTCCGTGCGCGCGGCGCGACCGGTCCGATCAGCACCCGCTGCGACGACGTCGCGGGTCTCGACGCGATCCTCACGGCCGCGCAGACCCCGACGCTGGTCATCGCCTCGGCCCTGCTGGATCTGCTCACCGCCGCGCAGATCGACCGGCTGGTCGCCGGAACCGCGCGTCACCGGACGCCGATGCTGCTCGCGCTGACGGTCACCGGAGCGATGACCGCCGACCCGCCGCATCCCGACGATCATCTGGTCTCCGGAGCCTTCGACCGGCATCAGCGCCGCGGGGGCCGCTGCGGACCGCAGGCCGCCGCGACGCTGGAGCAGGCCGCACAGGCTCGTGGGCTCCTCGTCGACCGCCTGGGGACGCCTTGGATCCTCGACGCAGCCGTCGGCGACGACGCCGCGCTGCTGGAACAGCTCGTTCCGGACCGCGCCAGGGCCGCCGCCGAGCAGCTGGCCGGAGAGTCCTCCGCAGCACCCGGCGCGAGGGACGAGACCGCGTCCGATCCCGACCGGGCGCGGCGCTGGGGCGAGGCCCGCCTGGCGCAGATCCGCTCCGGCGCCCTGCGGCTGCGGATCGACCACGTCGACGTCCTGGTGCGGGATCCGGCGGACGGCGCCCGCCGGGGGCGAGCCCGCGACGCGGCGGAAGTCGGTGGGGCGTGCGGGACTTGAACCCGCGACCAAAGGATTATGAGTCCTCTGCTCTGACCTGCTGAGCTAACGCCCCGCGGCCGCATCGTGCGCCGAGGACGCACAGCCGGGACGGCCGGGGACCATCCTATCGCCGATGCCCGGGCGTCCGGATTCGGCGCCCGCCTCTCAGCAGCCGAGGCGGTTGGGCTCGGCCCAGTCTGCGCCGCGGTAGAGCTGTTCGAATGCCGCCATGGTCTTCGCCTGGGAGTGCCGCTGGGCCATGGTGCGACTGTGTCGCCCCATCTCCGCCCGCTCCTCGGGGCTGCGGCGGAAGAGATCCTCGAGCTTCGCAGCCAGGTCGGCGACGTCGCCCGGGACGAACAGATGGCCGTTGCGGCCTTCCTCGACCAGATGCGGCAGCGCCAGCGCATCGGCGAGGATCACCGGTCGGGCCGCCGACATCGCCTCCAAAGAGACCAGCGACTGCAGCTCGGCAGTGCCGGGCTGGCAGAACGCGTCGGCACGGATATAGGCGCGCCGGAGCTCGTCGTCGTCGACATGGCCGCGCAGATGCACCCGGTCGCCGAGGCCCAGGCGTTCGATCTGCCCGGCCAGGCGGTCGCGCTGCTCGCCGTCGCCGACGATCTCCAGGCCGATGTCCAGCGCCGGGTCCGTCTGCGCGACGGCGTCGATCAGCACGTCGACGTGCTTCTCCACCGCCAGCCGACCGACGAAGAGCACCGTCGGCCGCGGATGCGGCTGGACCGTCTCGCCCTCCCGCAGGCTGTAGTGGTCGACGTCGATGCCGTTGGAGAGCGGCAGCACCCGCTGGAACCCGGCCCGACGCTTCATGGTCTCGGCCGCCAGCGGCGTCGGCGTGGTCACCACCGAGGCTTTGCCCATCAGCCGCGACATGTCCCGCCAGGAGTTCTCCGCGACGATCCGGCGGAACCACCCCGGGAACGGCAGGAACGGATCCAGGTTCTCCGGCATGAAGTGGTTGGTGGCGATGGTCCGGATCCGCCGCCGCTCAGCCGCCTCGAGGGCGGCCTTGCCGATCATGTAATGGCACTGCACGTGCACCACGTCGGGCCGGATCTCGGCGAGGAGCCGGTCCATCGCCGGCTCGACCTGCCAGGGCAGGCACAGCCGGTAGTACTCGTGGGTCGGGGCCTTGTGGGAGCGGAATCGGTGGACGCTCGCCTCCGGGGTCTCCTCCACGACGCCCGGCCCCGCAGTGTTGCGGGCGGCCGCGACGTGGACCTCATGGCCGGCCGCGGCCATGTGCCGGGCCAGCCGCTGGCAGAACACCGCCGCGCCGTTGACGTCGGGCGGGTAGGTGTCGGCGGCGATGAGGATGCGCAGCGGACGCGCGGCGGCGCCGTCGACCGCCGAGGGGTCGACGGCGGACTGGTCGGAGGGGGTCTCGGGGCTCGGCTCGGTGCTGGGCATCAGCGGGTCCTGTCCTCCTGGGCGACGACGGACGGCGGCGGGCGACGACGGGCGGGCATGCCGCGGGGTGGTCATGTCTGCTCCCCCGCGACCCACCGGGAGCGGTCCCGGGGGTCGATCCCCTGTGCGCGCAGCCGCCTCGCCTGACGGTGCGCACGTCGAAGATAGTCGACCGCGGCCAGGATGTGCATCAGACACCCCGCGGCCAGCACGCTCTCCGCGATCGGCGTCCACTCCGTGCCGGCCAGCACCTCGGCGCGGGCGAGCAGCACCAGCGGGGCGCCGACCATCAGCACGGCGGTGCGCACCTTGCCCAGCGCAGTCACCGCAAGCTCCGGGGAGCCGGCGAAGAGCACCGCCGCATTGATCGCCAGCACCGCGTCGGGGACGAGGATGCTGAGGACGAACCACAGCGGTGCGATGTCGACGGCGACCAGGGTCACCGCCACGATCGCCACCGAGAGCCGATCGGCCAGCGGATCCAGCCAGCGGCCGACGGTGGAGTGCTGGTCGAAGCGCCGGGCGATCCAGCCGTCGATCCAGTCGGTGCCGCCGAGGACGACCAGCACCACGAAGGCCGCCACCAGCTCCTCGGTCAGGGCCAGCTGGATGAAGACCGGCACGAGCAGGAACCGCAGGACGGTGACGATGTTCGGCACCGTCCAGAACGTCCTGCGCACGGTGTAGTCGAAACCCTCCCGGGTTCCGGCGCCGATCAGTCGCACGGTCTCCTCGTCGGTCGGATCGGCGAGGCTCCGGCTCGCCGGCGGAGATCGCGGCGCGCCGAATGCCGCACGGCGATCTATCTCTTGGTCAGCTCGCGCAGGAAGACCGCTCCGGCGGCCGTCGAGGCGCCCAGCACCGCCAGCGGCTTCCAGCGGGCCTGCACGTAGTCGGCCGCGCCGCCGCGCTCGCCGGACTCGGCGGAGCCCGACGAGTCGGCGCCTCGCCCGCCGTCGGAGTCGTCGGCGCCGGAGAAGCGGCGTCGGGCGGAGCCGGCGGCGCCGCGCAGCTCGGCCTTCAGCGACTCCTTGTCGAGGCGCGCGCGGACCTGGTCCTGCAGCGACCCGATGTGGTCGCGGCGCAGCGACGTCCGTCGCAGCAGCTCGCGATACGGCGGCTTCTTCGGAGCACCCTCGCCGGTCTGCTCTGCCTCGCGCTTCTTCCGCTCGGCGGCCTCCTTCTTGGCCTCCTCCTTGCGCCGACGCCGCTCGGCGTCCTCGCGGTCCAGAGTCTTCGGATCGAACCCGCTGCCCTCGCGCGCCACGCCCAGGTCCAGGCGCAGCCCGCGGATGGCGTCCTCGGGCAGCAGCGGCAGCGCCTTCTTCAGCCGCAGATAGCCGAAGAGGGCGAAGAGCAGCGCGATCAGCAGGAAGATGCCGGCCACGATCAGCGCGGCGGCCCAGACGTCGAAGATCAGGGCGAAGGCGCCGACGGCGGCGACGATCAGGGCCACGATCAGGAAGGTGACGAAGACCAGGCCGACGACCATGAGCCCGACGGCGACGCCGGCGGTGACGCCCTTGGTCTTCAGCTGGCCGATCGCCAGCTGGATCTCGTCGCTGATCTGCTTCGGCCCCAGACGCAGCACGACCTTGATGAGGTCGAACAGCGTCGGCCGAGGGGCGGTGCGCGTGTGCCCTGCGCCGTGCTGTGACAAGGCAGCTCCTCCGTCCTGGAAAGTGTGGTCGGACCTGCGAGCCTGCCGGGCAGACTCCCGGGTCAAAACTACCATCACCCCGGCTCGGCGACGGACGCCCCGGCGCCTGACCGGCGGGAAGCACCCCCGCTCGTCCCTCTAGGATGGATCCATGGCCGACGACTGGGACTTCGACGAGCTCTACGCCAACACCTGGACCGAGGAGGATCGGCGCACCCATGCCGACCGGCCGATCTCGACGAAGCGGTTCCCGGTCGCCTGGGGTCTGGCGCTGCTGCTCGGTCCGCTCGGCCTCGCCTGGTTCTACCTGGGCCGCCCCGCCGTCGGCACCGCCAAGCTTCTGCTCACCGCGGCCGGCGTCGTGCTGCTGCTCGCCCTCGAGCGCGCCGTCCTCGGCCAGACGCTGCTCGCGCTGGCGGCCGCCTGGGCGGTCATCGATCTGTTCATGCTGCTCGCCGGGGCGCTGCGGGACCGGCACGGGCGCCGACTGGCCGGCTACTCCCGGTGGGCCGGCCCCTGCGCCGCACTCACCGTGCTGCTGCTGGTCGGGCTGCTGGTGGCGGGGATGATCCTCGGCGGCATCGGCGCCGTCTCCGGGTGAGCGCCGCGAACCGGCGCGGCCGCCCGGCGCAGTCCGGGACGGCGCGATGCGGGTCGGCTCAGCCCGGGCCGGCTCAGTCCGGGTCGATGGCGCCGATCGGCTGACGCTTCTCCGCCTGGAACTGGTCCTCGACGCGGCCGTGGGCCCAGTAGGCCGAGAGCGACATCCCCTTCCGCGGCAGACCGCACTCATCGACCAGACGCCGACGCAGCCGCTTCATCTCCTCGCGCTCGCCGTGGACGAAGACCTGGACGTCGCCGTCGGGGATCTCGAGCTGCTCGACGTGCTCGGTCAGCCGGGTGGTCTCCGGGGTGAACGCCGCCCCGCGGTGCAGCCAGCGCACCTCGACGCCCTCCGGCGCGGTGAGCGGGACTTCGTCGGCGGCGGTGGGGACCTCGACGACGGCGACGCCGCGGGCGCCGGGGTCCATCGCCTCCAGCGCCGTCGCGATGGCCGGCAGCGCCGATTCGTCGCCGGCCAGCAGATGCCAGTCCGCCTCCGATCGCGGGGCGTAGCCTCCGCCGGGGCCGAAGAAGCTGATCAGATCCCCCGGACGGGCCTGCTCGGCCCAGGGACCGGCCAGCCCCTCGTCGCCGTGGGTGACCATGTCGAGCGCCAGAGTGCCGGCGGCGCGGTCGATCGCGCGGATCGTGTAGGTCCGGGTGACCGGCATCTGCGCCATCGGCAGCCGCTCACGCAGCGCCTCCATGTCATAGGGGCGCTCCAGGCCCAGGGCCGGGTCGGCGAAGAGCAGCTTGATGTACTGGTCCGTCGCCTCCTTGAATTCGATGCCGGCGAAGCCGTCCCCGCCGAGCGTCACCCGCACCAGATGCGGGCTCAGTCGGCGGACCGATTCGACACGCATCAGGTGCTGCACGCGCGGCTTCCGCGCCGCGGGCGATGCGGAGGAGCTGGAAGGTGCGGAGGAGCTGGAGGGTGCGGACGACATCGGCGGTTCCTTCCGGGAAGACGGCGCCTGCAGTCTACAGAAGAGGATCGCCTCACCTACATCAGGTGAATTGCATAATCCCTCTATGACGTAATGTCGCCCAGGCCGGCGACCCGCCTCCCGGCACGCCCGATCAGAAGACGATCGTGGTCTGCCCGTTGCGGATGATCCGGTCCTCGCAGTGCCACTGCACCGCACGGGAGAGCACCGCCCGCTCGACGTCGGCGCCGTAGCGGGTCAGCTGCGCGACGTCGTCCTCGTGCGAGACGCGGATGACGTCCTGCTCGATGATCGGGCCCTCGTCGAGGTCCTTGGTCACATAGTGCGCGGTGGCCCCGATCAGCTTCACGCCGCGGTCCCGGGCCTTCTGGTACGGCCCGGCCCCGATGAAGGCCGGCAGGAAGCTGTGGTGGATGTTGATCACCGGAGCGCCGACCTGCTCGAGGAAGTTCTCGGAGATGATCTGCATGTAGCGGGCCAGCACGATGACGTCGACGTTGCCCTGCAGCAGCTCCAGGTGCTTCGCCTCGGCGGCGGCCTTGTCCCCCTTCTCCACCGGCACGTGGAAGTACGGGATGCCGAAGGGCCGCACGTCGTCGGCGAGGTCCGGGTGGTTGGAGATCACCATGGTGATGTCCATGGGGATCTCGCCGCGGCGGTGCCGCCAGAGCAGGTCCAGCAGACAGTGATCGGTCTTCGAGGCGAAGATCGCCACCCGCTTCGGTGTGGCGGCGTCGGTGAGGCTCCACTCCATGTCGAAGCGGTCGGCCAGCCGGGTGCGGATCGCCTCCTCCACGCGCGGACGCTCGGCCGCCAGTCCCGGCAGATGGAACACGGTGCGCTGGAAGAACCGTCCGCCCGAGACCCCGGTGCTGTACTGGTCCAGCGTGGTGATGTTGCCGCCCAGATCCGTGATGACCTCCGAGACGGCGGCGACGATCCCCGGCTGGTCGGGGCAGCTGATGATGAGCCGGGCGACGTCGGTCGGGGTCGTGTCTGCAGCGGGCATGCTCACTCCTGATCGGCGGATTCCAGGCGCTCCGGGCGGCGGCCGGGGCCGTGGAGAGGATAGCAGTCGGGCGGGCCCGACGACCCGACGCGAACCAGCACGACGGCGACGCCGGCGGCGTCGATGATCGTCAGCCGGGGCGGCTCTCCTCCAGCAGGTCCAGCAGCGGCTCGACGTCCTCGCCGGTCCAGAGGCCCTCCCGCCGGCTGCGGGAGAGGAAGCCGGCTTCGACCATGTGATCGGCCAGCGCCAGCAGCGGCCGCCAGAACCCGGCGACGTCGAGCAGCCCCACCGGCTTGGCGTGCAGTCCCAGGTGTCGCCAGGTCCAGATCTCGACGAGCTCCTCCAGCGTGCCGACGCCGCCGGGCAGCGCGAGGAAGCCGTCCCCCAGCTCGGCCATGCGACGTTTGCGAGCGTGCATGTCCTCGACGACCTCCAGAGTGGTCAGCCGCGTATGGGCGTCCTCGTGGTCGACCAGGTGCCGGGGCATCACCCCGTGCACGACTCCCCCGGCGTCCAGCGCGGCGTCGGCGAGCACGCCCATCAGGCCCATGCGCCCGCCGCCGTAGACGAGCTCGACGTCGCGTCGGGCGAGCGTCGCCCCCAGCTGATCGGCGGCGCGCCGGTGGATGGGATCATGACCGGTGCTGGAACCGGTGAACACGGTGAGACGCGGCATGGGCCCTTCCTCCGGACGTCCGGCGGGGCGGACGGACGGTCAGACGACGGCGGCCTCGGCCTGCAGCGCCGGGGCGATCTGGTCGCGCAGCAGCGGGGCCAGATCCGCGGGCGGCTCCTCTGCGGTCATGTCGACCCAGCGCAGCTCCTCGATCTCCGCCGAGGGCGTGTGGTCGGCGCCGGCGGGCACGGCGTCGTGGACGAAGACCACACCCTCGACCTCACGACCGACCTCGTTCGCCGCCGGAGCGCGGAAAGTGCCCAACCGCCTCAGGTCCTCCTGCCACAGCTGGACGTCGAGCTCCTCGCAGCATTCGCGGGCGGCGGTCTGCAGCGGCGTCTCCCCCTGCTCGGGCTTGCCGCCGGGCAGCATGAAGCGGTCGGTGCCGGCCTTGCGCACGGTCAGCACCTCGCCGTCGGAATTGCGGATGACCACGGCGCTCACACGGATCGGCGCGGCGGCGTCGCCGGCCGCCGGAGCGGTCTGGGTGTCCTCATCGGGGGTCAGCACGCGCTCCATGGTACTGCTCGACCGCCGGACTGCCATGTCCGAAGCCCGGCTCCAGGTCAGCGGCCCGCCGAGGGGCGACCTCAGCGGTGCACAGCGGCCCGGCGGCGTGATGCTCCCCGCCATCCTCCGGGCAGATTTCGTCCCGCTGTCGTGATCCTGCTACACTTTTTCAGTCGCAATCCTCCATAGCTCAACGGCAGAGCACTCGACTGTTAATCGAGGGGTTGCTGGTTCGAATCCAGCTGGGGGAGCTTCTCGCTGAGGGTCCCGGTTAATGAGAACCGGGACCCTCAGTCGTTCCCGGACTACTCGGCGGCCCGACAAGCGGACCGGCGCTGAATCAGGGGACGACCGCAACGGCGTCCCGCTTCCGGACGCATCTCCGCCGCCACGTCGCCGAGATATGTCTCGAAGGTGGACACCGTCCGCGCTCGAGGCCCTCCGAACCGATCACGAGCCCTGCTCGCGAGGCGGGCGCGCCCCGATCGAGCACCCACCTCGCGGCGGAGTCGCTCACTGCGCGACCGGCCGGATCGACAGCTCCTCGACCATCGAGGCCGCCGGGGCGTCCACGGCGAGCCGCACCGTCTCCGCCACCGTCTCCGGGGCGATGTAGACGGTGCCGTCATAGTTCCTGTTGCCCAGCTGGGACTGCAGGTCACGCTGCATGTCGGTGTCCACGCGACCCGGGTGGATCGAGGTCACCCGCACGACGCCGCGCTCCTCGGCGCGCAGCGCGTCGGTGAGCGCGCGCAGGGCGAACTTGCTGCCCGCATACGGGCCGTTGCCCGCGCCCGACCTGTGCCCGGCCCCGGAGTTGATCGCGACGACCTGCCCCCGAGCCTGGCGCAGGGCCGGCAGCAGCCGCCGGGTCAGCTCGGCGACGGCGAAGACGTTGACCTCGAACACCCGTCGCCACTCGAGGGCCGGGATGGATCCGATCTCTCCGCCGAAGGCCACACCGGCGGAGTGGACCAGCAGGTCCAGCTTCTCCAGGCCCAGCGCCTCGACGGCGGCGTCGAGCTGGTCGGCGTCGGACAGATCGGCGACGAAGCCGGCGGCGTCGTCGAGGGAGTCGACGACCTCCTGCACCCTCTCGGGCGAGGTGCCGCCGACCAGCACCCGGTGAGTGCGGGCCAGGTCCTCGGCGACGGCGCGTCCGATCCCCCGCGTCGCACCGGTGACCAGGGCGATCGGACGGGGGTCGGACTCGGTGCGGTGCTCTTCAGCGCTGTTCTGTGTCATGGCCCCAGCCTAGCGCCGGCGCAACGGGCCCGCCTCAGCCCGGAGAGGACGCGGCGGCGGGCTCGGTGCGCACGGCCCCGGCCGGCCCGGAGTCCCCGGACTCGACCCCGGTGTCGGCATCTCCCCCGCCGCGTCGACGGCGGCCGAGCTGCAGCAGCAGGCCCAGCCCCATCGCCGCCAGACCGCCCAGCGAGACGACCAGATGCGGATAGATCAGCGCCAGGCCGCCGGCGACGAGCAGCACGCGCTCCAGCCAGGTGGCCCGCACCGCCAGATGCCCGGCGAGCCCGGAGGCGATCCCGACCATCCCGACGATCACCGTCACCAGCCCGATGAGCAGCTCCTGCCAGGATCCCTGCAGCAGCAGCGCCGGCTGGAGGATGAACACGTAGGGGATGAGGAACCCGGCCACCGCGATGCGCAGCGCCGAGACCCCGGCGGCCATCGGATTCGCATGCGCGATGCCCGCGCCGGCGTAGGCGGCCAGGCAGACCGGCGGGGTGATGTCGGCGAGGATGCCGAAGAAGAAGACGAACAGGTGCGCGGCGATCAGCGGCACGTCGAAGTTGTTGTACAGGATCGGCGCGGCGACGGTCGCGGTGACCACGTAGTTCGCCGTCGTCGGCAGCCCCATGCCGAGCACGATGCAGGCGATCATCACCATCACCAGCACCAGCAGGAAGTTGCCGCCGGCGAGCTCGACCAGCCCGCCGCCGAGCTGTCCGCCCAGTCCGGTGGACGTGACCGTGCCGGCGACGATGCCGGCGGTCGCGCAGGCGGCGATGACCGGCAGCGCGGTGCGCGCGCCGGCGGAGAGCAGCTCGACCATCCCGCGCAGGCCCAGCCGGGTCGAGGTCCGCAGGAAGCTCAGCAGGAAGGCTGTGCCGATGCCCAGCAGCGCCGCACGCATCGGCGACAGCCCGGAGAGCAGCGTGGAGATGATCACCACCAGCGGCAGCAGCAGGTCCACGCGCACCAGCAGCGAGCGCCAGCTGGGCAGCTCGTCGACCGGCAGACCCTTGATGCGGTGACGCTTGGCCTCGAAGTGGATGGAGAGGAAGGCTCCGAGGAAGTACAGCAGCGCCGGGATGACGGCGATGACGATCAGGTCGTTGTACTCCAGGTCCGGCACGTTCTGCGCCATGATGAACGCCGCCGCCCCCACTGATCGGCGGCATCAGCTGACCGCCGGTCGAGGCGGTGGCCTCGGTGGCGGCCGCGACGTGCGGCTTGAACCCGGCCTTCTTCATGATCGGGATGGTGAACGACCCCGACGCCACCGTGTTGGCCACCGAGGAGCCCGAGACCATGCCCTGCAGTCCGGAGGCGCCGATGGCGGCCTTCGCGGGTCCGCCGGTGTACTTCCCGGCCGCGCGGAAGGCCAGGTCGTTGAAGAACTGGCCGATGTTGGTGCGCAGCAGCACCACCGCGAAGAACAGGAAGAGGAAGATGAAGTTCGACGAGACCTGCAGCGGCGTGCCGAAGATGCCCGAGCCGATGGAGAGGAAGGTGTCGGTGGCGAAGCCCTCCAGCGTCATCCCCGCGTGCGAGAACAGCGGGCTGCGGTCGCCGAAGAGCGCGTAGGCCATCGCCAGCAGCGCGATGATCACGATCGGCACGCCCACGCAGCGGCGAGTCGCCTCCAGCACCAGCACGATCCCGAGGATCGCGACGAGCTGGTCCATGTCGCTGTAGCCCAGCACCTGCACCGAGTTGCCGGTCAGCCGGGTGTACTCGACGAAGATGTAGAGATTGCAGAACAGCCCCGCGGCGGCCAGCACCGCGTCGTAGACCGGCACCGAGCCGCCGGCGCCGGTCAGCGCCCGGCGCCACCGGGGCACCGGACCGACGGCGCGCAGCAGCCGGCGCGAGGCCGGATACAGCAGGAAGATCAGCGAGGTCGCCCCGGCCAGGTGCAGCGAGCCGTGCATCCAGTTGTTGAACGGCCGCTCCAGCGCCGCATAGAGGTGGTACAGCGTGAAGACGACGGAGATCGCCCCCACGATCCAGCCCCACCAGCCGATGTCGGTGCGATAGCGGCTGGAGGTGTCCTTCTCGCGGAGGACTTCGGCGGCCTGGTCCCGGCTCGCCTCGTCCTGAGCAGCGTCATCCCCGGCGGTCTCGTTCCGGGCGGTCTCGTTCCGGGGGCCGGCCCCCGGCTGCGGAGCAGCCGAGGGCCGGTCGGCGGAGGGGACGTCGGTCACGGCAGCTCGACGCCCTGCTCGTCGTAGTACCGCTCGGCGCCCGGGTGCAGCGGCACGTCGCCGATGCCGACCAGGGCCTCGTCCTGAGTGATCGAGCCGCCGACGTCGAGGGTGATCTGGTCGGAGTTCTCGAAGATCGCCTGGGTCATCTCATAGGCGACGTCCTCGCTGACCTGCGAGGTCGAGGCCACCAGCGAGGCGAAGACCGAGACGGTCTGGACGTCCTCGTCGAGGAAGTCGTAGGCGTCGGCGCTGATGTCGTAGGCCTCGGCGCCGGACTCCTCGGAGATGGTCTCCGCCTGCTCGTCCTCGACCGGCAGCAGCTCCACGTCGGTGGAGGCGGCCAGCTGGGTCAGCCCGGCCACCGGCGTGCCGACGACGAAGATCGTCGCGTCGATCTGCCCGTCGGCGAGCATCTCGGTGGAAGTGCCGAAGTCGGTGACCTCCGGCGTGTAGTCGCCCTCCTCCAGGCCATAGGCCGAGAGGATCGCGTCGGAGATGGCGCGGGTGCCCGAGCCGGCGTCGCCGACGGCGACCGTGGCGCCCTCGAGGTCCTCGACGGAGTCGATGTCCGCGTCCTCGCGGACGATGATGTGCGCAGCCTCCGGGTACAGGTTGGCGATCCAGCCGACGTTGTCGATCTGCTCGCCCTCCAGCCCCTCGAGCTCGCCGTTGACGGCCAGATTGGCCGTGTCGTTCTGGGTCATGCCCAGCTGCCACTCCTCCTGGTAGATCTGCCCCAGGTTCTCGGCAGAGGCGCCCGATTCGACGTAGTTGACCGAGACGTCGTCAATGCTCGACGAGAAGATGTCGGTCAGCTCGCCGCCGAGCGGATAGTAGGTGCCCGACGTGCCGCCGGTGCCGAAGGTCAGATCGGTGACGAAGTCGCCGTCGCCGGAGCCGCCGTCGCCTCCGGACTCGCCGTCGTCGCCGCCGCAGGCCGACAGGGCCAGCATGGCCGCCGCCGCAGTCGCCGCGGCCGCAGTGCTTCGGATCCTCATGGTCTCCTCCTGATGATGCGATGTGACGCGTCGTCACGGATCGGGGCGGGGTCGCCGCCGGTCCGGTCAGGCCAGACTAGGGCCGCAGGCCCCTCCGCAGAAGAGCGGTGATGACCTGGTGACCGAACCGTAATCCGTCTCACACCCGGAGGATATCCCGGACGACCGGCTCAGCCCAGCCAGCGGCTCAGCGCCGCGTGGCAGGCGCGCAGCGCGGTGGCCGAGACATGCTCGTCGTCGGTGTGGGCCAGCAGGGCGTCGCCGGGGCCGAAGTTCACCGCCGGCACGCCCAGCGCGGAGAAGCGCGCGACGTCGGTCCAGCCGTACTTCGGCTTCGGCTCGCCGCCGACGGCCTCGACGAAGGCCCGCGCCACCGGGTGGCCCAGCCCGGGACGCGCGGCGGCCGAGGTGTCGGTGACCTCGGTCTGCTCGTCGGACACTCCGGCGGAGCGCAGCAGCGCGCGGATCCGCTCGTGGGCCTGCTCCTCGGTGGTGTCCGGGGCGAAGCGGTGGTTGATCTCGATCGTGCAGACGTCGGGGATCACGTTGCCGGCGATGCCGCCGGAGATGTCCACCGCGTTCATCCCCTCGCGGTAGGCCAGCCCCTCGACCTCGACGGTGCGCGGCTGGTAGGCCTCCAGCGCGGCGAGCACCGGTGCGGCCCGGTGGATGGCGTTGCGCCCCATCCAGGCGCGCCCGGAGTGGGCGGCGGTGCCGTGGACGGTCGCCCGGATCCGGCAGGTGCCGTTGCAGCCGCCCTCGACGACGCCGTCGGTGGGCTCCAGCAGCACGGCGAAGTCACCGGTGAGCAGCTCCGGCACCCGCCGCATCACCCGTCCGAGCCCGGACAGGTGGGATGCGACCTCCTCATGGTCGTAGAAGACCCAGGTCACCTCCCGGTCCAGCGAGGCTCCGGCGGCCAGCGCCCGGACCTGCGCGGCGACCTCGGCGGCGAGCTTCAGCTGCACTGCGACGCCGCCCTTCATGTCGACCGCGCCGCGGCCGTAGAGGATCTCGCCCGCCCACTGCGGCGGCACGGTCCCGCGGGCGCGCTCCGGATGCGCGGAGCTCGGCAGCGGGACGGTGTCCAGGTGTCCGGCCAGCACCACCCGCTCGGCCGCTCCGGTGTCGGTGCGGGCGATGATCGTGTCGCCGTCGCGATGGAGGTCCAGCACCTCCAACCGCGCCAGCGCGGCCGCGACGGCGTCGGCCAGCGCGGTCTCCTCGCCGGAGACCGAGGCGCAGGCGATGATCCGCTCGGTGAGCTCGACGACGTCGGCGTCAGGGTCGAGCACCGTCGGCGAGACGCCGAGCGCATCCCGGCGATCCGCGGCATCGGCGGTTCCGGCGGATTCTGCGGACACGGACGGACTGGAGTCATGGCGCTCGGACATGCGCCCACTCTAATCCGTAGGATGGTGGACATGACTTCGCTGGACTCCTCCGCAGACGCCTCCGCCCGCCTCGCCTCCGGCCACGGCCTGGCCACCGTCGCCGCCGACGGCACGGTGCTCGACACCTGGTTCCCGGCCCCGGTGCTGGCGCCGCTGGTCGAGAACGACGACGCCGAGCTGCTCGCCTCGCTGCGCGAGGCCGAGTCCGAGGACCCCGACCGCGGGGTGTCCACCCAGGTGGTCTCGGTCGAGGCCGACCTGGGCGCCGAGGCGAGCTCGACCTCCGACGTCTGGCTGCGGCTGCACCTGCTCTCCCACCGATTGGTGCAGCCGCGCACCATCAACCTGGAGGGCATCTTCGCCCATCTGACCAACGTGGTCTGGACGAACTTCGGCCCCTGCGCGATCGAGGACTTCGAGACCACGCGGCTGAAGCTGCGTCGCCGCGGACACGTCACCGTCCACAGCATCGACAAGTTCCCCCGGCTGGTCGACTACGTCACTCCGAAGGGTGTGCGCATCGGCGACGCCGACCGGGTGCGGCTCGGCGCCCACCTCGCCGAGGGCACCACCGTGATGCACGAGGGCTTCGTGAACTTCAACGCCGGCACGCTGGGCACCTCGATGGTCGAGGGCCGGATCTCGGCCGGGGTCGTCGTCGGCGACGGCACCGACGTCGGCGGCGGCGCCTCGATCATGGGCACCCTCTCCGGCGGCGGCAGGGAGAAGATCACGCTCGGCGAACGGGTGCTGCTCGGCGCCAACGCCGGCGTGGGGATCTCCATCGGCGACGACTCGGTCGTGGAGGCGGGGCTGTACATCACCGCCGGCACCAAGGTCGCCGTCCTCGCCGACGACCGCACCGTGCGCGAGACGGTCAAGGCCTCCGCGCTCTCCGGGGTCTCCGACCTGCTCTTCCGCCGGGACTCCACCTCCGGCCAGGTCCAGGCGGTGCCGCGGATGGGCGAGAAGATCGAGCTCAACACCGCGCTGCACAAGAACTGAGCCGGGCCGCCGCCGTCCGATGAGCCGCTCCTCCCGCCCCATCGTGGCCACCCGCGACATGGTCCGTCGGCGCCGCCGCCGACGGGCCGTCGCGGTGCTGGCGGTGCTGGCGGTGCTCGTCGGCGGCACAGGATACGGCGCCTGGCGCTATATCGACGAGCAGGAGTATCTGCTCGACCCCGGCTGCACTGTGCCGCTCGGCGCCCAGGAGCACCATCTGGACCCCGAGCAGTCGGCGCATGCCGCACTCGTCGCGGCGATGTCGGCCGACCGCGGGCTGCCGGTCGAGGCGGCGGTCGACGCGCTGGCGATCTCGCTGAAGGAGTCCGAGCTGCGCGTCTCGCCCGGCGGCGAGGACCGTCCGGCGCGGGCCCTCTTCCGCGACTCCGGCCCCGACTGGACTGATCGTCAGCAGCAGGTGCAAGTCCTCGCCCCGGTGTCCGGGTTCTACGACTCCCTCGTCGAGGCCCGGGAGCGGGAGAAGCGCTCCTGGACGCCGCAGCTGGACGTCCAGCAGGCCGCCGACGTCCTCGACCGCCCGCTGGACCCCAGCGTCTACGACGAGCAGATCGATCCGGCCCGTGCCTTCGCCCCGCCGCTGACCGGCCGCCAGCCGCTGGGCGTCGCCTGCGAGTTCAGCCGGCAGGACGTGCCGGCCGCCGATCCGCAGGGCATGGACGCGCAGATGTCGGCCGTGCTGGGCCGCATCCTCGACCTCCCAGGCGGCGACGACCGTGACGACTCGGAGGAGCAGGTCATCCGCCGCGAGGACGGGGCCGACGGCGCGACTCGGCTGGTCGTGGAGATCTCCGAGACCGACGAGCAGCCGGCGCTCGACCGCGCCTGGCTGGTCGGCCAGTGGGCGGTGGCCACCGCCGACGTCCACGGCGTGTGGTCCGTGCAGGCGGCCGGCTACCAGTGGCGGCGCGAGACCGGCCGCTGGGAGCAGCTCGAGGAGGACGCCTCGGGCGACGACGCCGGGCAGGACGCCGGACCGCGCACAGTGCGCATCGGGTTCACGCCGCGGGACTGAGCCGACCGGTCCCCGATGGCCGCCGGCTCCGCCCCTCTGCTCGCCGCGCCGCCTCCGGCCGGCACGACGACGTCCCCGCCGGATGAGAGGCGGATTCAAGGGGTCGTCGCAACACCGAAGAACTAGATAAGTTCTAGCAGACGCTCGGCTGGGGAATCCCAGCCGAGCGTTTTGCGTGGTCGACGATTCAGCTTCTGCGCGACCATCTCGAGGTCCAACGGACCATGAGCTGAGAGATCGGTGCCTTTGGGGAAGTACTGTCGCAGCAGCCCGTTGGTGTTCTCATTGGAACCTCGTTGCCAGGGCGAAGCCGGATCACAGAAATACACCGGCACACCAGAGGAGATCTTGAAGCTCTTATGCGCGGCCATCTCCGAGCCTTGGTCCCAGGTCAGTGATCCCCTGAGGTGCCCGGGCAGGGTTGCCATCAGATCGACCAGCACGTCGCGGACCGTCTCAGCGGTGTGCTCGCCGGCGGGCAGGTGCCCCAGCATCACATAGCGGGTCGATCGCTCCACCAAGGTCACGATCGCGGACTTGTTGGCCGCGCCCATGATCAGGTCACCTTCCCAGTGCCCTGGTACGGCACGGTCCTCGATCTCTGCGGGGCGGTCGCTGATCATGATCATCGGATCTTTGAACCGCGGCTGGCGCTGGACAACACTGCGATGGGGCTTCCGGCGGGTACGTCCGGTGCGCAGCGCTGACTGGATCTCACGCTTGAGCCCACCACGGGCCTGGACGTAGATCGCTTGGTAGATCGTCTCGGTGCTCACCCTCATCGCCTCGTCATCGGGGAACTGTCGAGGCAGGATCCCACTGATCTGCTCCGGGGACCACTCTTCGGCCAGCATAGAGGCCACCGCATCCCGCAACGGCCCTGGTCGGGCCAATTTCGCCGTCTTCGGCCTGGACCTGGAGAGTGCAGACCGGCGGTGCGCCACCGAGGGCAGGTACAGGTCCTGGTCACTGGTGTGAGCATCTAGTTCACGTTTGATCGTCGAGGCCGCTCGGCCCAGGGGCTCGCCGATGGCCCGCAGCGACCAGCCTGCCCAAGGTAGATCCGCGATCTGCTCACGTTCTGACAACGACAACAGTCGAGGGCTGACCGCCTCGGGAACGGCGCCGGCCACCGGCACAGTAGAGTCCATAGCGACTATCTTCGTCTGCCCGGTGGTGTAGTCGACGAACCTGCCATCGGGGTAGTGCCGCCCGTTCTGGGCCCGGCGGATCCCGCGTTCCCAATCGCGGCCAGAGCGGGGATGAACCCCCGCCTGTTCAACCGCGGCGCGTTGAGTCAGTCCAAGATCACGCAGCTTCAGGTACTCGGCCTTGCTCGGATGCTCAATCCGGGTGGATTTGATGCCCGCGCTCCTGGCCCAGGAGTATCCAGTGTTGCGGTTCACGCCCAACTGACGTGCTGCCACAGTCACGCTTCCGACCTCGGCCAGCAGCGTGAGGAACTGTTTCTTTCTCTCTGCAAACGACACGGTGGTCGCAACCTCCTGAGAATCAGGGTGTTGCGACCACCGCTAGAACCCGCCAGACCGGCAGGGGCGTCGCGGTGGATCGAGCTCCGCGGTCCTCAGACCCCGGGGTAGTTCCGCTCGGTCGCGCCGGTGTAGATCTGGCGCGGGCGCCCGATCTTCGTCGACGGGTCCTGGATCATCTCGCGCCACTGGGCGATCCAGCCGGGCAGCCGGCCCAGGGCGAAGAGCACGGTGAACATCTTCTCCGGGAAGCCCATGGCCTTGTAGATCAGCCCGGTGTAGAAGTCCACGTTCGGGTAGAGCTTGCGCTCGATGAAGTAGTCGTCCTCCAGCGCCTTCTGCTCCAGCCGCTGGGCGATCTCGAAGAGCTCGTCGTCGCCGCCGAGCTTGGCCAGCACGTCGTCGGCGATGCCCTTCACCACACGGGCTCGCGGGTCGTAGTTCTTGTAGACCCGGTGGCCGAAGCCCATCAGGCGGACGCCGTCCTCCTTGTTCTTGACCTTCTCCATGAAGGCCTCCGGAGTGATGTCGCCGCCCTGGATCTGCCGCAGCATCTTCAGCACCGCCTCGTTGGCGCCGCCGTGGGCGGGACCGTAGAGGGCGTTGATGCCTGCGGAGATGGAGGCGAACATGTTCGCCTGGGCCGAGCCGACCAGCCGCACCGTCGACGTCGAGCAGTTCTGCTCATGGTCGGCATGCAGGATCAGCAGCGTGTCCAGCGCCTTCACCAGGTCCGGATCCAGCTCGTAGGGCTCGGCCGGCACGCCGAAGCAGCCGCGCAGGAAGTTCTCCACCAGCGTCAGGTTGTTGTCCGGGTAGAGCATCGGCTGGCCGATGGACTTCTTATAGGCATAGGAGGCGATGGTCGGAACCTTCGCCAGCAGCCGGTAGGTGGAGCGCTCGACATGCTCGGCGTCGTAGGGGTCGAGCGAGTCCGGGTAGTACGTCGACAGCGCCGAGACCGCCGAGGAGAGCACCGGCATCGGGTGGGCGTCCCGCGGGAAGCCGCCGAAGAAGTCCTTCAGCTCCTCGTGCAGCAGAGTGTGCCGACGGGTGACGTTGTCGAAGGCGCTCAGCTGGTCGGCGGTGGGGAGCTCGCCGTGGATGAGCAGGTAGGAGACCTCGAGGAAGTTCGAGTGCTCGGCCAGCTGCTCGATCGGATAGCCGCGGTACCGCAGGATCCCCGCATCGCCGTCGATGTAGGTGATCGCGGAGGTGGTGTTCGCGGTGTTCATGAAACCGGGGTCATAGGTGACGTTGCCGGTCGTGCCGCGCAGCGGGGCGATCTCGTAGCCGTCGTTCCCCTCCACGGCGGCCTTCACCGGAAGCTCGAGGTTCTGATCGTCGTGGATCAGACGAGCTGGTGACTGCTCTGTCATGCGGTCTCCTTGTCGGGCACACTCATCTGGCAACACAGCTAACCTACCTGGTCGTCACCTCGTGGGCCAGTTCGTGCACAGCATCGATGGTCGGTGATGGTCGGCCGCACCGGACGGAGTCGTCCGGCCCGGCACAGCGGGGATCGACGCATCTCGCGCCCATCCCGCGGGGCTGCCGCGGTCCGGTCAGCCCAAGCGTTCGACGGCGGCGTCGACGCGCTCGTCGGCGGCGGTGAGCGCCACCCGGACGTGCCCGGCCCCGTGGTCGCCGTAGAAGACCCCGGGGCCGACGACGAGACCCTCGTCGGCCAGCGAGGACACGATCCCCCAGGTGTCCGAGGAGCCGTCGGAGCACCACAGGTAGAGCCCGGCCTGCGACCCGGTCACCTGCAGTCCTCGGGCCTGCACCGCCGACAGCAGCTTCTCCCGACGCCGGCGGTAGATGTCCCGCTGGGCGGCGACGTGCTCGTCGTCGGTCAGCGCGACGCGCAGCGCCTCCTGCACCGGGGCGGGCATGATCATCCCGGCATGCTTGCGGGTGTTGATCAGCCCGGCGATCAGCTCCCCGCATCCGGCGACGAACGCCGCCCGGTAGCCGGCGAGGTTCGACTGCTTCGAGGCCGAGTAGACCGCCAGCAGTCCGCGGTGGTCTCCCCCGCAGACCCGCGGGTCCAGGATCGAGGGGACCTCGTCGACGGTCCAGGGCAGCTCCGCGTAGCACTCGTCGGAGGCGACGACCGCGCCGATGCGGCGGGCCAGCTCGACGATGGCGCGCAGCTGCTCGGCGGTCTTCACCTCACCGGTGGGGTTCGACGGCGAGTTGACCCAGATCAGCTTCACCCGCGCCAGCGTCTCCTCGTCCAGCGCCGCCGGATCCTCGGCCGCGACCGCCTCGGCCCCGGCGATCTGCGCACCGATGTCATAGGTCGGATACGCCACCTGCGGACGCAGCACGACGTCGCCGACGCCGAGGCCCAGCAGCGTCGGCAGCCAGGCGACCAGCTCCTTGGAGCCGATCGTCGGCATCACCGCCTCCGGGTCGAGGCCGGCGACGCCGCGCCGTCGGGCGAACCAGCCCGAGACCGCCTCGCGGAGCTCGCGGCGGCCGTGCGTGGTCGGGTAGCCGGGAGCGTCGGCGGCGGCCGCCAGCGCCTCGCGGACCACCGGCGGAGTGGGGTCCACCGGCGTGCCGATGGACAGGTCGACCACGCCGTCCGGATGCCGTCGGGCCCGCTCGCGGTACGGGACCATGGCGTCCCAGGGGTATTCAGGGAGGGTCAGCATGCGCGCGCCGGCCGTCCTCAGTGTTCCTGCGGCGGCAGCGCGGTGATGACCTCGTGGTCCTTCTCGATCATCCCGACCTTCGCGGCGCCGCCCGGCGAGCCGACGTCGTCGAAGAACTCGACGTTGGCGCGGTAGTACTCCTGCCACTCGTCCGGGACGTCGTCCTCGTAGTAGATGGCCTCGACCGGACACACCGGCTCGCAGGCGCCGCAGTCGACGCACTCGTCGGGATGGATGTAGAGCGAGCGCTCGCCCTCATAGATGCAGTCCACCGGGCATTCCTCGATGCAGGCCTTGTCCTTCAGGTCCACACAGGGAAGGGCGATGATGTAGGTCATGGACTCCTCTGTCTCTCCTCAGCCGCCGAGGGCGGCACGGGATCGGCCGATCGTGGGCGAGGCGATCGACTGTGCTTCTCGGGTGCTCTCCGACCGGCCCGGCGTCGAGCGCGACGGGGGCGACGTCCTCGGACGATCGGTTCCCCCAGTCTACCGAGCCCCGGCCCCGATGTCCTGACCGGGGGTCATGGTCGCGTCACAGTCCCGCCGGGCGCGGGACCGAAGTCGACGCCGGCCCCGGTGCTGTCCGCGGTGCTGTCCTCGGCGCGGTCTGCGACACCGGCCTCGACACCGTCCTCGACACCGGCCTCGGCACCGGCGTCCGATCCCTCGGCGGGCAGCGGCTCGCGGGCGATCAGCCAGCGCACCGCCAGCATGCTGACGAAGGTGACTCCCACCGAGCCGAACCACCAGACCAGCGAGGCGATCGTCGGACCCGGCAGCGCCTGCATGGCCTCGGCGCTGTAGGGCACCGCCAGCTGATCGGCGCCGGGCCAGACCATGGTGACCGTGACCAGCGAGAAGGTCACCACCCCCATCGTCGTCGATTCGACGACGGAGTCCGCCCGGAGACCGATCCACAGCTGGGCGAGCAGGCAGATCAGCAGGGCCAGGGCCGCGCCCCAGGGGAGCACCAGACCGCCCTGCGTCTCGCCGATCACCCAGATCCCGGCGTGCAGGGCGGTGCCGAGCACGCCGAGCACCGCGCCGATGCCGATGGCCAGGCCCATCAGCACCGGGCGGAAGCCCCGGCGCGGATGCGCCGTCGTCACTGGGCCGCGCTCTTCTTCTTCCGGGACTGCTTGCTGCGCTCGGAGGAGTCCAGGATCACCTTGCGGATGCGCACCGCCTCGGGGGTGACCTCCACGCACTCGTCCTCGTTGGCGAACTCCAGCGACTCCTCCAGCGTGAGCTTCGTCGGCGGGGTCAGCCCCTCGAAGCTGTCCGAGCCGGCGGAGCGCATGTTGGTGAGCTTCTTCTCCTTGGTGACGTTGATCTCCATGTCCTCGTTGCGCGAGTTCTCGCCGACGACCATTCCTTCGTAGACCTCGTCCTGCGGGTCGATGAAGAAGGTGCCCCGCTCCTGGATGTTCATCATCGCGAACGGGGTGGCCGTCCCGGAGCGGTCGGAGACCAGCGAGCCGGAGATGCGGTACTCGATGTCGCCCTTCCACGGCTCGAAGCCGTCGGCGTAGGACGAGGCGATGCCCGCGCCGCGGGTCTCGGTGAGGAACTTGGTGCGGAAGGCGATCAGGCCGCGGGCCGGCACGCGGAACTCCATGCGGATCCAGCCGGTGCCGGTGTTGTTCATCGTCTCCATGATGCCCTTGCGCCCGGCCATCAGCTGGGTGATCGCACCCATGTACTCCTCGGGGGCTCGATGATCATGTGCTCCATCGGCTCCTGCATCACCCCGTCGATCTCCCGGGTGAGGACCTTGGGCTTGCCGATGGTCAGCTCGAAGCCCTCGCGACGCATCTGCTCGATGAGCACCGCCAGCGCGAGCTCGCCGCGGCCCTGGACCTCCCAGGTGTCGGGGCGGTCGGTGTCCAGGACCTTCAGCGAGACGTTGCCGATGAGCTCCTTCTGCAGACGGTCCTTGACCTGCCGTGCGGTGACCTTCGCGCCCTTGACGCGGCCGGCCATCGGCGAGGTGTTGATGCCGACGGTCATCGAGATCGCCGGGTCGTCGACGACGATGTCCGGCAGCGCGTGCGGGTCCTCCGGGTCGGTGAGCGTCTCACCGATCATGATGTCGGGGATGCCGGCGACGGCGACGATGTCGCCCGGTCCGGCCTCCTCGGCGGGGACGCGCTCGAGCCCCTCGGTGATGAGCAGCTCGGTGATCTTGACGGTCTTGTGGGAGCCGTCCTTGCGGACCCAGGAGACCTGCTGGTTCTTGCGCAGCGTGCCGTTGAAGACGCGCAGCAGCGCCAGCCGGCCCAGGAAGGGCGAGGCGTCGAGGTTGGTGACGTGGGCCTGCAGGACCTGCTCGGCGTCATAGCGCGGGGCGGGGACGTGGCGCAGGATCGCCGAGAACAGCGGCTCCAGGTCTTCGCTCTGCGGCAGGCCGCCGTCCTCAGGCTGCTCGAGCGAGGCGCGGCCGGCCTTGCCGGAGGCGTAGACGACCGGCACGTCGAGCACGGTGTCCAGGTCGATGCTCGGGTCCTCCTCGGCGATGTCCGAGGCCAGACCCAGCAGCAGGTCCTGCGAGTCGGAGACGACGCCGGAGATGCGGGCGTCGGGCCGGTCGGTCTTGTTGACCACCAGCAGGACGGGCAGCTGAGCGGCGAGCGCCTTGCGCAGCACGAAGCGGGTCTGCGGCAGCGGACCCTCCGAGGCGTCGACGAGGAGGACGACGCCGTCGACCATGGACAGCCCGCGCTCGACCTCGCCGCCGAAGTCGGCGTGGCCGGGGGTGTCGATGACGTTGATAGTGACCTTGTCGACCCCGGCGTCCTCCTGGGCGTGCGGCCCGGAGTAGAACACGGTGGTGTTCTTGGCCAGGATCGTGATGCCGCGCTCCTTCTCCAGCTCGCCGGAGTCCATGACGCGGTCCTCGACGTCGCCGTGGCCTCCGACCGCCTTCGTCTGGGACAGCATGGCGTCGACGAGGGTGGTCTTGCCGTGGTCGACGTGGGCGACGATCGCGACGTTGCGCAGATCCCGGCGCTCGTCAGAGCCGAGGTGGGCGCGGGCGGCGGTGATGGTCATGGTGGAGTGCGTACCTTCCAGAAAGGGGTGTTCGGCCAGCACGACGGACCGGGACGACGACGTCGCCCCGCGGTGGTGCGGGCATCAGCTCCTCCCAGTCTACTGGTCCGCCGGGCCAGCGCCGCACCGGGCGGTGTGCAGGGATCGTGGGGAGGGCGGTCTCGGGCCGTGGTGCCTGCCGGTTCTCCCCGTCCAGCTGGGCGGGGCGATGCGGCGACCGCCCGGTCGACCAGTTGTCCCCGTCCAGTTGGGCGGGGTCGCCGATCCGCCCGCCCGGCCGACCAGTCCTCCCCGTCCAGCTGGAAGGGGCCACCGATCCGCCCCGTCCTGTTTCATATTCCCCGTCCAGTTGGAGGGGGCTCGGGAAACTCGACGGGGCGGAGCGGTCCACGACGTCTCGGGGACGAGCCGGCCGGCGGTGCACACGTCGAGGCCGGGCCCGCCGGCGAACAGCAGGACGTCGACCGAGCCCGGCGCCGCGAGGCCCGGCCCCGCCGGATACAGTGGCACCATGCCCGCGGCTCCCCCTTCCGCCCCCGCGTCCGACGCCAGGGGACCCTCCCCGTTCGACGGGGACGCCCTCCGGCCCCTGCGCCGCGCCGATGCCGAGGCGGTGCGGCGGGCCTTCGCCGCCGATCCGCAGATGGCCCGGCAGGGCGACGTGGACGACCTCGAGTCCGCACGAGCGTATGTGCTGCACGTGACCGACGCCTCCCGCGGCCGGCATGCCGCGGCGGTCGACGTCGACGGCGCGGCAGTCGGCGTCGTCGGGCTGCGGGTCACCGCCGAAGACCGGCGCGGCTGGCTGTTCTACTGGGTCCGCCCGGAGCATCGCGGTTGCGGGCTGGCCTCCGCCGCCGCGGCGACGACGGCGCACCACGCACTCTCGACCGCCGCGGACGAGGCCGCCCGGCCCACGACCGCGCCGGTGCTCCGCGCCGGCGGGCCCGTGACCGGCCTGGAGCGGCTGGAGCTGGGTCACCGGGCCGACAATCCGGCCTCCGGCGTCGTCGCGCGAGCCGCCGGATTCGTCCGGGAGGGACTGGAGCGCGGCAAATTCCTGGTCGACGGCGAGCGCGTCGACGTCGTCACCTACGGACGTCTGCGGGACGATCCGGCCCCGTCGACCCCGCTGCTGCCGTGGGACCGGGCGCCGGCTCCGGACTGACCGGGCCGCCGCCCGTCGACGTCGCACCGGCCGGATGCGGACGGGACGGTCGCCGTCGGCCCGGGATCGACAGGCTCCGGCGGCTCCCCAACAGCACTCCGCCGACCACCAGGGCCCCGCCCAGCAGCTCCGGCACGGTGACCCGCTCCCCCAGCACGATCCAGGCCGCACTCATCCCGACCACCGGGACCAGCATGGAGAACGGCGAGACCACTCCGGCCGGGTGACGGGCCATCAGCCCGTTCCAGATCCCGGAGGCGACGACGGTGCCCAGCACCACGGTGTAGAGCAGCCCGAGCAGCGCCGGCACGGCCTCGGGCGTCGCCGCAGAGGCCAGCGAGTCGTGGATCGTCTCGGGACCTTCGACGACCAGTGAGAGCAGCAGCATCGGCAGCGGCGGCACGATCGACATCCACATCGCGAAGCGCATCGGCTCCGCGGCGGCCGCCTTCCGGTTGCAGAGGTTGCCCACCGACCAGCTCAGCGCCCCGGCGACGACGAGCAGGAAGGGCAGCACGCCGCTGAGCTCGGCGCGCTGGATCCCGACCACGATCAGGCCGACGACGGCGACGACGATGCCGACGATCTGCACGCCGCGGACGCGCTCGCGCAGCAGCACCGCCCCGAGGACCAGGGTGGCCGGGGCCGAGGCCTGCAGCACCAGCGAGGCGATGCCGGCCGGCAGCCCCGCGGCCATGCCCCAGTAGAGGAAGAGGAACTGGAAGGTGCCGAAGCCGAGCCCGTAGCCGATGAGCCAGCGCCAGGGCACGTCCGGGCGCGGGACGAGCAGCAGGGTCGGGATCGCCAGCAGGGTGAAGCGCAGCGCGACGAGGAAGAACGGCGGGAAGTGTCCCAGCGAGGCGTCGATGGCCAGGAAGTTCAGACCCCACAGGGCCGCGACGACGAGAGCCAGGAGGCGGTGGCGGATCGGCATGGCTCCAGTCTGCTCACCAGGGGCGCTGAAGCACTATCGAATTCTCCTGCATCGTCGCTGTAGCCTGACTTCATGGACGTGCGTCATCTGGACCTGCTCCGCGAACTGGCCGACCGCGGCAGCATCACCGCCGTCGCCGAGGCCACGCATCGCACCGCGTCGGCGGTCTCCCAGCAGCTCAAGGCCGCCCAGCGACAGGCCGGGATGGCGCTGGTCGAGCACCACGGCCGCGGACTGCGGCTGACCGACGCCGGCCGGGTGCTGGCCGAGGCCGGCGAGGAGGTCAGCACCGCGATCGCCGCCGCCCAGGCGCGCTGGGACGCCTTCCGCGCGCATCCGACCGGCAGGGTGGGGCTGGCGATGCTGCCCAGCGCGGCCGCCGTGCTGCTGCCCCGGACGCTGCGCGCGGCGCACGCCGAGGGGATCGAGCTGGAGTGCCACGACGCCGACATCGCCGAGGCACGCTTCGCCGAGCTGACGCTGGACCACGACGTCGTCGTCGCCCACAGCCTCAGCGGCCCCCGCCCGGCGGGCACCGAGGGGCTGACCGTGGTGCCGCTGGCGCGCGAGCCGATCGACGTCGCCCTGGCCGCCGATCATCCGCTGGCCGCCGCCGCGGAGGTCACCGCCGCGCAGGCCGCGGAGTGCGCCTGGTACGGGGTGCCGCGCGACTACCCCTTCGACACCGTGCTGCAGGAGATCGCTCGCGCCGCAGGAGCCGAGCTGCGGGTCCTGCAGCGGCTGCGGGACAACCGCCTGATGGAGGCGCTGGTCGCCGACGGCTCGGGACTGGCGCTGCTGCCTCGGTTCACCTCGCCGATGACGGCGACGACGACGCTGCGTCCGCTGGCCGACGTCGATGCCCGGCGCCACATCAGTGCGATCATGCGCCCTGACCGGGCCGAACGCTTGGCCGTGCGCCGGGTGCTCGAGGCGCTGCGCGACGCCGGCGCCGAGGCCGAGGGCCGCCACGGCGACGGGGCGTGAGGCCGCCGTTGCGAAGCAGCGGCCCGAGGGATGCCTCCATCAGCGATCCACGATCCGCTCGTGGCCAGTCTCTGGGCGACAAACGCCCCCGAATCATCACTCCGACTGGGAGGCAGACGATCATGTCCAGAGACCGTACCGGTCAACTCTGCTCATCCTTCCGAAGAAGCAGCACCCTGAGGAGCTGGCGGGGGCAGGACCTTGTTGAACAGCGGACGCCCCACAACAGCAACAACTAGTGCCCGAACACACGAGCGGTGGGAGGACCTCGAGCCTCCCACCGCTCGTGTCACGGTCAGGCAGTGTCCGTCCGGAGTGGTTCTGCCGAGATCAGCTCTCCTCGGAGTCGCTCTCCGAGGCTCCGGCGCTGTCCTTCTCCCAGCCGACGTTCTCGACCGGCGTGACGCCGAAGAGGTCGAGGCCGGTATACGGCTCCGGGGTGAGGTTCGCCAGGCCCTCCTTGGCCGTCATGATGGACGGGCCGTTGTACAGCGGCATGATACCCCAGGTCTTCTCCACAACCTCGGCTTCCAGGTCCATACCTTCGGAGATCTGCTCCTCCGCCGTGGGCAGCGACTGGACCTCCTCGATCTGCTTGTCCAGCTCCTCCGTGCCGGTGCCAGAGAGGTTCAGGCCCGAGCCGGTGCAGTACACCTGGCACATGTAGGCCACTCCGTAGGGATCGGAGCTGGTGAAACGCAGTGTGAAGATGTCCCAGTTCTGTCCTGTGTAGTCCTCGGAGAAGTCGGCGGCGGCACGCGGATCGATCTCCACCTCGACGCCGATCTCCTTCATCTGCTGCTGCATGGCGCGCGCCCGAGTCTTGGCGACGGGGTCATCGCCGAAGAGTGGCAACGTGGCCGTCAGACGCGTGCCGTCCTTGGAACGGATGCCGTCCTCGCCCTCGGTCCAGCCAGCCTCTTCGAGCATCGCGTTGGCCTCCTCCGGGTTGTGCTCCAGCCCGGCCTCCTCATAAGCGTTCTCGTACCCCTCTTGGAAGGGATAGAGGTTGAAGGAGCCGGCCGGCTCTTCCTCATAGTCGAGCCCGTCGAAGGAGACCTGCTTCAGCTGTTCACGGTCGATGCCCATCATCATCGCCTGACGGACCTCCAGGTCCGAGAACTTCTCGCGCGTGGCGTTGATGGTGAACAGGTTGTTCTGCGGGGCCACAGAGCGGTAGGTGGTCACGCCGTCCATGTCTGCGACCTGGGCCAACCGATCCTTTGTGCCTGTGCCGGTCATGTCGACCTCGCCGGACTTGAAGGCGTTGATCGAAGCAGTCGGTTCGAGCTGTCTGAAGACGACCTGGTCCAGCATCGGCGCATCGCCCCACCAACCGTCGTTCGGCACGAAGGTCAGCGTGCCGCCGTTCGCGTCGAACGTGTCGACCATGTAGGGCCCAGCCCCGTACTCGGGGTTCGGCTCCTCGATATAGGCGTTGTTGAATTTCTCCGGCGTGTCGATCTCCGGGTGCATGAGGTTCCAGAACAGTCCCTCGGTCCAGGGGTACTCGGTCTCGAACGTCACCACGGCCTGACGCTCGTCCTCGCCCTGCTCGACGGATTCGATCTTGCTGTAACCGTCGGTCGAGCTGGGCTGGTACTCGTCGTTCTCCCCGCTCTGCGCCTTCCAGGCGTTCTCGTACGAGACCCATGTCATCGGCGTCCCGTCATTCCACTGAGCGTCCGGGTTGATCGTATAGGTGACCACGGTCTTCCCGTCGACGACTTCAGTAGTGATGTCCTCGAGGTAGGCAGGGTTCGGCTTCGCTTCCCCCTCCGGCGACATCAGAATCATCTGCGGGTTGTACCAGGTCCAGACCCGGGATGTGTCGGCGGATCCCTGCGCATGGTTCGGGTTCATCTGCTCGGGAATCTCACTGATCGGGAAGGTCGCAGTACCACCCTGCTGGAGATTCTCGCGCGGCTGCGGGTTGTAATCCGCCTGCTCAACCTCTGAACTGCCGGAAGTGCCGCCGTCGGAGTCGGCCCCACCGTCGCCTCCGCCGCAGCCAGCCAGAGTCAGTGCGAGGACGCCGGTGATGGCGACCGTGCCTTTCGTCTTCCTCATCATGGTGTTTCTCCTTTCGTGCCTGTCGGCATGGGAATGAGTGATCTTCTTGGAAGGGTCAGCGGTAATGGCAGGCATTCGTGTGCAGACCTGCCTCCCCCGTCAGACGCGGGACTTCACTCGTGCACCGCGCCTGATCCGCGGCGTTGAGCGTCTGATACAGCGGACAACGGCTCGCGAAGGCGCAGCCCGAGATGTCCTCCGTGGGACTCGGGAGGTCGCCGGCGAGCACCACGCGTTCCCGGGCCCTCTCGACAGCGGGGTCGGGCACGGGCACCGCAGAGAGCAGCGCCCGCGTGTAGGGGTGCCGGGGACTGTCGAAGACGGGGTCGACGTCACCCTCCTCGACGAAACTCCCCAGGTACATGACTGCCACGCGGTGCGCGAGGTGCCGGACCACGGAGAGATCATGGGCGACGAAGAGGTAGGACAGCCCAAGTCTGGCCTGCAGCTCCTGCAGCAGGTTGATCACGTCCGCCTGGATCGAGACATCGAGGGCCGAGACCGGTTCGTCGAGCACCAGCACCTTCGGTTCCGTGGACAGTGCGCGGGCGATAGCGATGCGCTGGCGCTGACCGCCGGAGAAGGCGGTCGGGAACCGGTCGCTGTGCGCCGGGTCGAGCCCGACCAGCTCCATGAGCTCCTCGACTCGCTCCACCGCATCCGAGGCCTTCACGCCGAAGCTGCGCAGCGGCTCGGAGATGAGCTCGTAGACGGTCATGCGCGGGTCCAGGGACCCCATCGGGTCCTGGAAGACGATCTGGATGTCCCGCCGCAGCTCGCGCTCCTGACGTCGGTTCTTCACCGTCGCGACATCGGTTCCGGCGATCTCCATGCGGCCGTCGTCGAGCGTGACCATATCCATGATCTGCAGCAACGTGGTCGACTTGCCACAGCCGGACTCACCGACGATCGCCAGCGTCTCGCCCTCACGGATGTCGAAGGTCAGCCCCTTGACCGCTTTCACCTCGCCGACCTTGCGCTTCAACAGCGAGCCCTTCATCAGCGGGAACGTCTTCGCCAGGTTCTCGACGTCGAGCGTCACCCGTCGCTGGTCGCGGGGGATGCTCTCAAGCTGTCCCTCGACGGCTTCGGGCACCGGGAAGACGGGTTCCCCGTCGACCGCTCCGGCCGCAATCTCCTCGGCGCGGCGACACGCGGCCTGATGGCCCGGTCGACCTTCTACGTCGACCAGCACCGGCTCGCCCTGCCGGCAGGCCTCCTGGACGATAGGACACCGGTCGGCGAACGGACAGGCGTCGGGGAGCTCGATGAGCATCGGCGGATTGCCCCTCACCGGCACCAGCGGCTGCTTCTCCTGCTTGTCCACGCGCGGCACGGCCCCGAGCAGCCCGAGAGTATAGGGCATGCGGGGATCGTCGAAGAGCACGTCGGCCGGGGCCATCTCGATCGCCCGGCCGGCGTACATGACCATCACGTCATCGGCGACGTCGGCCACGACGCCGAGGTCGTGGGTGATCATGATGACCGCCGCACCAGTCTCCCGCTGAGCGGTCTTCAGCAGGTCCAGGATCTGCGCCTGGATGGTCACATCCAGGGCGGTGGTCGGCTCATCGGCGATGATGACCTTCGGATCGTTGGCCATCGCGATGGCGATCACCACACGCTGACGCATGCCTCCGGAGAACTCGTGCGGGAAGGACTTCAGACGCGCGGTCGCGTTCGGAATGCCTACAAGCTGGAGCAGCTCGACAGCACGGTCCCAGGCGGCCTGCGTGGAGATCTTCTGATGGCTCTTCAACGCCTCGACGATCTGGTCGCCGACGGTGTAGACCGGAGTGAGTGCGGTCAGCGGATCCTGGAAGATCATCGAGATCCCGGATCCGCGCAGCTGCGAGAGTTCCTTGTCCGACTTCCCGATGAGCTCCTCGCCGTCGAAGGAGATGGATCCGCCGATGGTGGCGTTGTCGTCCAGCAGGCCCATGACCGCCATCGACGTGACGGACTTTCCGGATCCCGATTCACCGACGATGCCGAGGGTCTGACCCGGCTTCAGCTCGAAGGAGACACCCCGCACGGCATCGACGCGCCCGGCCTCGGACGGGAAGCTCACCGCCAGGTCCTGCACTGAGAGAAGAGAGGAAGTCATGCATGGCCTCCTGCGCCGGACGTCGGGTCGAAGGCGTCACGGAGCCCGTCGGAGATGAGCGCCAAGGACACCGTCAAGAGTGTGAGGACGGCTGCTGGGAAGTAGAACAGCCACGGAGAACTGGTGATCGTGTCGGCGCCGACGCGGATCAGCGAGCCCAGCGACACGTCAGGGAGCTTGACGCCGAAGCCGAGGAAGGAGAGAGCGGTCTCCATCTGGACGGCCTGGATGACGCCGAGCGTCCAATTGACGATCAGCAGCGAGGCGATGTTCGGCACCATGTGACGCAGCACGATCATCACCCCCGGCACGCCCATGTAGCGCGACGCTGTGATGAACTCGCGCTCGCGGAGCGACAGCGACAGCGTCCAGATGGTGCGCGCCAGGAAGAACCAGGTCATGAAGATCAGCACCAGCGAGATGACCCGCCAGTCGCCGCCGGAGTCCTCGGACATCATCGCCACGATGAGGAATGTCGGCGTGGCCATGAGGAAGTGGATGAATCCGACGAGAGCCTTCTCCACATTGCCGCCGAAGTAGGCCGCCGAGGCTCCGACGAGAGCCGCCAGCACCGTCGCTCCGCTCGAGACGGCCAACGCGATCATCAATGAGCGCTGGAGACCGAAGACCACCTGGGCGAAGAGGTCATTGCCACCCGAGTTCGTGCCGAACCAGTGGTCGGCACTGGGCCCCTCGCTCAGCGCGAGAAAGTCCAACTCGACGTGGTCGTACCTCTGGAAGAACGGGCCGGTCAATGCGAAGGCGACGATGAGGCCGAACACCACCAGACCGACGACGGCCGACTTGTTCCGCATGAACCGTCGTGTATACAGTTTGGTCTTGCTCATCGGCCGGCGCGGCCGCCGAGGCCGCGTCCCATCGCCGGTGGCCCCGCCGCTCGCCTGGACGGTCGTCACGTTGCTCATCTCAGCTCACTCTCACTCGCGGGTCGAGTGCGACCACGGCCACATCAGCGATCAAAGCTCCGATCGCCGTCATCAGCGCCGCGAAGGCGGCGACGGCGACGACGCCGTGGATGTCGTTGTCGCCCAGTGTGGTGATGAAGTACTCCCCCATCCCGTTCCAGGCGAAGATCTTCTCCGTCAACACGGCTCCGGTGAAGATCGCCGGGATCTGGAAGGCGACCTGGGTGGTGACCGGGATGAGCGAGGTCCGCAGCGCGTGACGACGGATCGCCTGCTGCTTCGTCAGTCCCTTGGCCCGGGCAGTGCGCACATAGTCGGCCTTGATGTTGTCCAGCAACAACGTCCGCTGGAGCAGGTGGTATCCCGAGTAGCCGATGAAGATGATCGCGATCGTCGGGAGCAGCACATGCTGGAGCCGGTCGACCAGGACGGGGAAGAAGCCCTCGACGCCGAGCGATTCGGACCCGGTCACGTAGAGCACATGCGTGCCGACCGCATCATTCAGCGCGATCGCACCCAGCACGAGAGCCAGAGCGATGACCGGCAGCGGGATGTTCATCGTCACCGTGGAGGAGCCGATGCCCAGCCGGTCCAGGAGCGAGTACTGGCGGGAGGCGGTGAACACGCCCAGGGCGACGCCGATGAGCACCTGGAAGACGGTCGCCCCCAGGACCAGCATGGCGCTGACCCAGATGCGGTACTCGATCTGGTCGTTGACGGACCCTCCCGCAGGACTCAGGCCCCAGTCCCAGTGCACGAGGATGTCCGTCAGCCAGGTCCACCACCGCTCGAAGAGCGGGACGGAACTCGCGAGATTGCGCGGCTCCAGGATGTTGTTGATCTCGCCCGAGGTCAGCGGAGGACGATGTCCCATGAAGTTGCTGTGCGGGTCGAGATACGCCCAGGCCAGGAAGTACGTGGCGTTGGTCGCCACGAAGATCATCCCGACCCAGGTCAAGATGCGTCGTGTCAGATAGCGGATCAACGGAGTCCAGGTCTTTCGGCTCGGTCGTGCTGTGGCTGCGTGGCTGGATCACGGCGTCAGCGCCGTGCCCGCCCCGCGATGCCTTCGACGGTCGCCGGAATCCGAGCACTGCTCATGGGGTTCTCCTCCCTGCCTCTGCGGACCACGGAATCAGGAACGTCGCACATGCTCTGCATGACGTGATGCACCTAACACCATGGCTGGACAAGCACCAGAATACGGCCGCTCCGCGTGACGCCAAGATGTCGAGATGCCCCGTGATCCGATCGTTACTGCCCGGTCACTCCGCTCGACAGCTCGCCGAAGGGTCGAGATGACCCAGGTCACACCGCGCAACGAAACCTGCCGGCAACAGCGCCGCCGTCGCGCGTTCTGCAAGATTCCTTTCAGAGTTTCCCGCGATCACGCCGATCCGACGACCCAGCCTGCGCCCGGCCGACGCACAGTCCGTGACCAGCGTCACGACCTAATGCACCGCACGACGAAACACCCGGGATACACCACGAGGGCCCCGGAGTCATCTCCGAGGCCCTCGCCGCATCGTCGTTCATGACAGGATGTTACGCAGAATCGTCGTTCCGCCGCGCGTCGTCCGGCGCTCCCTCGACCTCCCAGTCGGGTGCGGCATGGTGACAGGCTGAGAGCTGCGAGACGCCGGGCCGGGAGACCAGCTGCGGCTCCTGGGTCGTGCAGATATCGGTGGCCTTCCAGCAGCGCGTGCGGAAGCGGCATCCCGACGGCGGGTCCGCCGGATTCGGCGGATCACCGGCGAGCACGATCTGCTCCCGCTGTCCGCGCAGCGTCGGATCCGGCACCGGCACCGCCGAGAGCAGCGCCTGGGTGTAGGGATGCGACGGCTCCCGGTAGATCTCCTCCTCGGTGCCCAGCTCGGCCAGCCGCCCCAGGTACATCACCCCGACCCGGTCGGCGATGTGGCGCACCACCGAGAGGTCGTGGGCGATGAAGATGTAGGACAGCCCCAGCTGCTGCTGCAGGTCGTCGAGCAGGTTCATCACCTGAGCCTGGACCGAGACGTCCAGAGCAGAGACCGGCTCGTCGCAGATGATGACGTCCGGGTTCAGCGCCAGCCCGCGGGCGATGCCGATGCGCTGACGCTGTCCGCCGGAGAACTGGTGCGGATAGCGGTTGATGTGGTCGGGATTCAGCCCGACCAGCGCCAGCAGCTCCTTCACCCGGTTCCGCACTCCCTGGGCCGGCTTCTCCTCCGGGTGGAGGGAGAACGGCTCGGCGATGATGTCGCCGACCGACATCCGCGGATTCAGCGAGGTGTAGGGGTCCTGGAAGATGATCTGGATCTTCCGCCGCAGCCGGCGCAGATGCTCGCCCTTCGCGGCGAGGAAGTCCTCGCCGCGGAAGGACACCGCGCCGGCGTCGGGATCCTCCAGCCGCATCAGCAGCTTGGCCAGCGTGGACTTGCCGCAGCCGGACTCGCCGACGATGCCCAGCGTCTCGCCCCGGCGCAGCTGGAAGCTGACGTCGTCGACGGCCTGCACCGCCCCGACTCTGCGCTGAAAGACGATGCCCTGGGTCAGCGGGAAGTGCTTGACCAGGTTCTGCACGTCGAGGACGACCTCGGCGTCCGCGAACGGATCTTCTCCGCGGCCCGCGGCCGCGGACGTCGTCTCAGGCAGGCTCATGCTGGTCCTCCTCGGCGGTGATGAAGTCCTCCGCGTAGTGGCACGCGGCGGTGTGCCCCGCGGCGATCTCGCGCAGCTCCGGCCGCTCGGTGCGGCAACGGTCGGTGGCGAAGGCGCAGCGGGGACTGAACGGACAGCCCGGCGGCATGTCGGTCAGCGCCGGAGGCAGCCCCGGGATGGCGTCGAGGCGCTCGTCCGCACCGTCGACCCGCGGGATAGAGGCCAGCAGCCCGCGCGTGTAGGGATGCGCGGCGCTGCTGTAGATCGAGTACACGTCGGAGGCTTCCATGACCCGGCCGGCGTACATCACGGCGATCTTGTCGGCGACGTCGGCCACCACGCCCAGATCGTGGGTGATGAGGATGAGTCCCATGTTGAACTCCTCCTGCAGCTGTTTCAGCAGCCGCATCACCTGCGCCTGGACGGTCACGTCCAGCGCGGTCGTCGGCTCGTCGGCGATGAGCACGTCCGGGTCCAGAGCGATCGCCATGGCGATCATGATGCGCTGGCGCATGCCGCCGGAGAACTGGTGCGGGAAGTCCCCGGCGCGCTTCTCCGCCGCCGGGATGCCGACCCGCTCCATCATCTCCACGGCCTTCTGCCGCGCCTCGCGACGCTTCACCCCGCGGTGGACGCGGAACATCTCGCCGATCTGCCAGCCGACCGGCAGCACCGGGTTCAACGAGGACAGCGCGTCCTGGAAGATCATCGAGATGTTCATCCCGCGCAGCCGCCGACGTCGCTCGTCGGGCATCTGCAGCAGGTCCTCGCCGCGGTAGCGGATCTCGCCGCCGGCGATGTGTCCGGGCGGCATGTCCAGGATGCCCATGATCGCCTGGGCGGTCACCGACTTGCCGGAGCCGGACTCGCCGAGGATGGCGAGCGTCTCGCCGGCGTGCAGCGTGACGTTCAGGCCGTTGACGGCCTGGGCCGTGCCGGCCTTGGTGCGGAACTCCACCTGGAGATCGCGCACCTCGAGCAGCGGCTCGGCGGTGGAGGAGTTGGTCATCGTCTCGTCCTTCGCGGAGGAACACTGGGGTGTGGACTGGGCTGGATGCATCGGCGTCGCTCCCCTCAACGCTTCGACTTGGGGTCGAGGGCGTCGCGGACGGCGTCGCCGAGCGTCATGAACGCGAAGACCGTCACGCCGACGAAGATCACCGGGAAGAGCAGCAGGTGCGGCGAGGAGGTCACGTAGCTCTGCGCATCGGTGAGCTGCAGACCCCAGGAGATCGCCGGCAGCTGCAGACCGACGCCGAGGAAGGTCAGCGTGGCCTCGGCGCCGATGATGATGCCGATGAACACCGTCGAGTAGCCGATCAGCGGGCCCAGCGAGTTCGGCAGGATGTGCCGACGCATGATCGTCAGGTGTCCGGCGCCCAGCGCCTTGGCGGCCATCACGTACTCGGAGTTGACCACCGACATCACCGAGCCGCGCATCAGCCGGGCCGACGTCGGCCAGGTGAAGAGCATCAGCACCAGGGCCACCTGGATCGGCCCGCGGGTGTCGATGATGTTCAGGAAGACCAGCGCGCCGAGCATGTACGGGATCGCGAAGATCATGTCGGTGATCCGCGAGAGCAGCCCGTCGACCCAGCCGCCGAAGTACCCGGCCAGCAGGCCCACGACCACGGCGAAGGCGAAGACGCCGATCGAGACCACGACGCCGACGATCATCGAGTTCCGAGCCCCATGGATGACCCGGGTGTAGTAGTCGCAGCCCTGGATGTCGGTGCCGAACCAGTGCTCGGCCGACGGAGCCTGCCGGCTCTTCGACAGGTCGCAGGAACCGGGGTCCACCGAGGTGAAGAGCTGGGGCACGATCGCCATGGCTACGATGACCACCAGCAGCGCGCCGGAGACGAGGAACCAGGGGTTCCGCCGCAGCGAGCGCCACGCGTCGGCCCAGAGGCTCGCCTCGGTCTCCTTGCCGCCGCCTGATCCGCCGGCCGGGTCCGGGGCATCGGGCGTCGCGGCCGCGGAGCCCGTCGACGACGCCGGCGCCGTCGGATGAGTCGCGGTCCCGTCGGTGCGGGCCGCGGCGTCGTCGAGTTCGGTCTTCTCACTCATAGCGGATCCTCGGGTCGAGCAGGGCGTACAGCAGGTCGACGATCAGATTGACCGTCACGAAGAACAGCAGGAACAGCGTCACGATGCCCACGACGACGGTGCCCTCCTGCCCCTTGATGGAGTCGACGATCATCGCGCCGAGACCGGGGATGTTGAACACCGTCTCGATGACCATGGTGCCGCCGAGCAGCGTCGCCAGGTCCGCGCCGAGGAAGGTCACCACCGGGATCAGCGAGTTGCGCAGCCCGTGTCGCAGCACCACGCGCCGCCGGGAGAGCCCCTTGGCGGTGGCGGTGCGCACATAGTCCGACTGCAGAGCGTCGACGAGCTCGCCGCGCACCATGCGGGCGGCCATGCCGGTGGACACGGCGGCGAGGGCGATCCCGGGCAGGATGTAGCTGACCAGACCGTCGCGCGTGCCGGCGATGGGGAACCAGTCGAGGTTCAGCCCGAAGATCAGCTGCAGCAGGAAGCCGATGACCAGTGTCGGCAGCGCCACCATGACCACTGTGGTGACCTGCACGAGGCGGTCGATGAAGCGGTCCTTGTAGAGCCCGGCCAGGATCCCGGCGATGATGCCGATGACCGCCTGGATCGCGAAGGTCACCGCCGCCAGCATCAGTGTGGTGGGAAGCCGCTGGGCGATGATGTCGGACAGCGGCCGGCCGGAGAACGTGCTGCCGAAGTCGCCGGCGGTGATGATGCCCCAGATGTATTTGCCGTACTGGACGAGGAAGGGGTCATTGAGGTTGTACTGCTCGCGCATCGTCGCGATGGCCGCCTCGCTCATCGGCCGTTCGCCGGCGAGGGCGCGGATGGGGTCGCCCGGCATGAGGAAGTTCAGCGCATAGACGATCAGCGTGGAGACGAGCACCACGGGGATGAACTGGAGCAGACGCCGAATGATGTAACGGGTCATGGATGTCCTTGGAGTGCGGACGCCGACGGTCGGTCCGTCGACGGTGGGCGGTGTCGAGGGGCGGGGAGACCGCACACCGCAGGGCGCGACCCGCGCCCCCGGCCCTCAGGCCGGGGAGAACGTCGCGGACCGCGCCCTGGGCGGGCTGAGGGTCACTCGGTGAGCTCGAGGTCCTCCACGCGGACGAAGGTCCGGTAGTCCATGACCACCGAGGAGTCGTCGACCCGCTCGCTGGTGACCACCGGGTAGGACTTGAACCACAGCGGGATGAGCGGCATCTCCTCCATGAGGATGTCCTCGGCCTCCTGGTAGGCGGTGGACGCCGCGTCCTGGTCGGTCGCGGAGTTGCCCTCGTCGATCAGCGAGTCGAACTCCTCGTTCGAGAAGCCGGTGTAGTTCGACGACTGGTCGGTGGTGTAGATGGGCTCCATCGCGTACTGCGTCGCGGGGTAGCTCAGCACCCAGCCCAGACGGAACGGGCCGGTGATCTCGTCGTTGTCGTGCAGGTCGAGGTACTGGGCGAACTCCATGGATTCGAACTGCACCGACTCGACCCCGAGGTTCTCCTGCCACTGGTTGGCCACGGCCTCGGTCCAGGCGTCATGTCCGGCGCCGGAGTTGAAGTACAGCGTCAGCTCGGAGGGGCCGCCGGCCTCCTCGTAGAGCTCCGCGGCGCGGTCCGGCTCGAAGCTGCAGGTGTCGCAGGCGTCGTCGCGGTATTCGGGCATCATCGGCGGGATCACGCCGGAGGCCGGCACGTTCTGCCCGTCGAAGATCTGCTCGATGATCTCCTCGCGGTCGATCGCCATGGACAGGGCCCGACGCACATCGACGTCCTGGAACTCCTCCTGGTACAGCGGGAAGCCCAGGTACTCGAAGGAGGAGGTCTCGAAGGACTGCTGGTTGTCGCCGAAGTCGCCCTCCAGCTGACCCCAGTGGTTCGGCGTCACCTCATCCATGACGTCGAGCTCGCCGGACTGTGCGTCCAGGTAGGCCGCTTCGGCGTCGGCGTAGATCCGCCACTCGATGTTCGCCGGCTTGCCGGCCTCCTCTCCGGCGTAGTCCTCATACCGGGTGAGATTGATGTGCTGGTCGTGCACCCACTCCCCGTCCATCTGGTACTGACCGTTGCCGATCGGTGCCTGCTCGTAGGAGTCCGGGTCCTCGAAGGCCTCCTGCGGCAGCGGGTAGAAGCCGGTGTAGGACAGCATCAGCGGAAGCGGGGAGAACGGTTCGTTCAGCTCGATCTCCAGCGTGTAGTCGTCGACGGCGCGCACGCCCTCGAGCTCCTCGGCCTCGCCGTCGACGACCGCCTGGTAGCCGGCGATCTTGTCGTAGAAGCCGGCGTTCTGCTGGGCGTTGTCCGGGTCGACCGTCCAGTTGAAGGTGTCGACGAAGGTCTGAGCGGTGATCTCCTCACCGTTGTGGAAGGTCCAGTCCTCGCCCAGGTGGAAGGTCCAGGTCTCGTTGTCCTCGGTCTCCCATTCCTCGGCCACGCCGGGGACGGCCTCGTAGGACTCGAAGTCCACCCCGGTCAGACCGGTGTAGAGCTGCTCGAGCACCTTGGAGCCGCAGACCTCGGTGGAGTTGCCGGGCATCAGGTTCTGCGGCTCGCAGTTGTAGATGCTCACGGTGCCGCCGTCGGCGGCGGCGTCGCCGCCGCTCCCGCCGTCGCCGCCTCCGCAGGCGGTCAGCGTCAGCGCGGCGGCGGCCGTGGTGGCCACGGCCGCGCGCCGCATGGTCGCGTTGTGTCGCATAGTCGGTCGTCTCCTCATCAGGGGTGCGCGGGGCGGCGTCACACCGACGCCGTCCCGGGATCCTCGTGGTCGGTGCCCTCGCAGAGGGCCCATGACGGGGATGACATGGGCGCCGCCCGCAGTCGCCTGCGCGTGTTGCCCACGTCACCGGATGCTGGAGAGTCTAGCAACGATTCGTTGCACAAGTGTTTCAGATCTCGCCGACACTCCGTGACGCACGCCACGAAACCCGCTGTGACGAGGAACGGCCGGCCGGCGGCTCACCGACGCCAGACGTCGTCGGGCTTCGCCGTCCGACCCTCGGTCAGCCGCAGCGCCTGGCCCTGCGCGACGAGCTTCTCGTACTTGGTCGCCGCCTTGTCCGCCGCGGCCGTGGAGCGCAGCGGCAGCATGATCGTCCGCTCCGCCTCGATGCCGGCCTGCAGCTGGCGTCCGCGCTCCAGCTCGGCATCGACCTCGGCGCCGAGGAGCAGCACGACGTTGGCGATGTAGATCCACAGCAGGAAGATGATCACGCCGGCCAGGGCGCCGTAGGTGGCCTCGTAGTTGCCGGCGTTGGTGATGTAGACGGCGACGCCGATCGTCGCCAGGATCAGCACCACGATGGCCAGCAACGCGCCCCCGGCGACCCACAGCACGCCGGGCTGCCGGATGTTCGGCGTGGTGTGGTAGAGCAGGGCGATGCAGGCGGCGGCGATCACCAGCAGGGCCGGGTAGCGGGCATAGCTCCACACCAGTTCGGCCGTGCTGCTGAGTCCGATCTGCTCGCCGATGGCTTCGACCACCCCGCCGGAGCCGGCCAGCAGCGCCGCCGAGAGCGCCACCAGCACGACCAGCGCCGCGGTGACGCCGTAGAGGACGGGACGCAGCACGAGCGGCGACCGTCCTTCCGGCACCTCGTAGATGCGGTTCATCGCCCGCGAGAAAGCGTTGACGTAGTTCGACGCCGTCCACAGCGCGGTGAGGATGCCGACGGCCAGCCCGATGCCGGCGCCGGGCGCCTCGGTGAGCACCTTCAGGATCGTCTGCACCACGCTCATGCTCTCGACGTCAGCCTCCAGCAGGTCGTCCAGCGTGGTCAGCAGGAATTCCCGGGTGCTCTTCCCCTCCCCGACCACGGAGAGCAGCGAGACCAGCGCGATGAGCGCGGGGAAGACCGAGAGCACCGCGAAGTAGGTCAGCGCCGCCGCCGAGTCCGGACACTGGTCGCGGCCGAACTCGGCGATCGCCCGGCGGAGGGAGTACCACCAGGTCGCCGGCCGCAGGCTGAAGGGCGTGCGCGGCTTGGCGGCGTCGCGCCCGGAGGCGGCATGCTCCTGGCGCTGGCGGGTCTTCAGCCGATCCGGCTGGTCGGCGGCCGCGGCGACGGTCCCGGGACGATCGGCGTCGGCGTAGACGACGTCCTCGCCGAAGACGTCGTGGTCGGCCGCCGATCGCGGGCTCGCCCGATGCGGGGCGAGCCCTCCGGTCGCGGAGCCGGGGGAACCCGCCGAGGACGACCACGCGCCGTCCGCGGCGGCCTCCTCGACGAGTGCGGCGTCATGCGAGTCGCGGGCGTCGTCGGCCCCGGTGCGGCGATCCTGGGTCTCCTCTGCGCTCATGCGCCCAGAGTAGCCCAGCGCCGCGCGTGATCAGCGACGATCCGCGCGCCGCAGCCCACATCCTGCACGGATCGTCGCGAGAGCATCCGTCCCGGTCCGTCGCGGACCGACCCGACCCGTGCCGATCCGTGCCGGGGAGAGGCGTCAGACCTCGACGTCGTCGCGGCGGGTGTCGCGCAGCTCGTCCGGGCTGGTGATCGCCGCCGGCGGGGAATCGTGCAGATACCCGGAGCGGGCGATCGCCATCGATCCGACCGCCGAGGTCAGCAGCTGCGCGATCACCGCGATGATCGCCTTGATCAGATTGGGCCAGGTGAAGTCGATCAGCAGCGCACCGACGACGATCAGCGCCACGCCCAGGCCGGCCGAGGTGCCCACCGCCGAAGCGCGCAGGTACAGGTCCGGCAGACGGTAGAGCCCGATCGCGGATATCAGCAGGACGGCGAGGCCGAGGAAGATCAGCACTGCGCCGACGATGTGAGCGGGGTTGGTCAGGTCCAGCATCAGCGTCGTCCTCCCGATCCCAGGCGAGCCATCGAGATCGCCGACATGAAGCCCAGCAGCGTCGCGATGAGGATGATGTCGAAGAGCGCCTCAATCTGTTGATGAAGCGAGATCAGCGTGATGAAGCCGATGATCGCGAAGAAGATGAGGTCGGCGGCGACGGCGCGGTCGGCCGTGCGCGGGCCCAGGAAGCCGCGGAGGGCGGCCAGCAGCATGCTCAGCGCCAGGATCACCAGCGCCGCCTCCAGCAGGTGCTCGGCGATCATGCGTCACCTCCTGCCGGACGTCCGGCGTCGTTCTCCGTGCCCTCGGACTCGGCGGTCCCTGCGGACGCGCCGCCGGTCCGGTCATCGGCCCGGTCGCCGGCCCCGGCCGCCGCGTCCGCGGCCGGACGCACCGTCGGTCGGGCCAGCGGGCGGGAGAGGTCGCCGGGCTCGCGGCGCATCGCCCGCAGCAGCCGGTCCTCCATCTCCTGGATCTCCTCGGCCAGCCCGTCCCGGGAGGCGGCGAACATCCCGTGGACGTAGAGCACCGCGTGGTCGCGGGAGTAGGTGATCGTCAGCGTGCCCGGGGTCAGCGTGACCAGCGAGGAGATCAGCGTGTACTCGCTCGCCGTCCGCGAGGCCGCCGGCACCGCGACGATCGCGGGGTCGGTGCGCATGCGCGCGCTCGGTCGCAGGATGTCGGCGGTGACCTGCAGGTTGGCCAGGAGGAACTCCTTGGCGTACCAGAGCAGGAAGCCGATCATCCGCACCGGCCAGGTCAGCCAGCTGTTCATCAGCCGATCACCGCCTTCACGTAGTCGCTGGGGTCCATCAGGCCCTGCGCGGCCTGCTCGGCGAGCTGCATCAGCACCTCGGCGCCGAGGCCGAGGCCGAGGGTCACCACCGCGAGCAGCGCGGCCGGCACGATGAGCTTCGGCGTCACGCGGGCATGCCGCTCGCCGCTGATCACCGCCGCCGTGCCGGTCGTCGGCGGCCCGACCTGCAGCGTGGGCTGCTCGGCCTGGGCCTCCACCCGCAGGTACCGCTTGCCGTGGATGGCCTGCTGGTAGGTCAGCGCCCGACGTTCCAGTCCTTCGGGCTCCGGCCCCATGAACACCGAGGTCCAGATCTTGAGCATCGCGACCATGGAGATCAGGCTGACGATCACGGCGACGCCGCCGATGATCCACTGCTCGGCCTCGAAGGTCGCCCCGATGAGGGAGAACTTCGCGACGAAGCCGGAGAACGGCGGCATGCCCACCAGCGAGAGCGCGGCGACCATGAAGATCACCGCCACCAGCGGCTCACGCTTGAGCATCCCGCCCAGCCGGTCCAGCCGGGCCGTGCCGTAGGTCTCCTCCAGCGCGCCGGTGGAGAGGAAGAGCGAGGCCTTCACGATCATGCCGTGCAGCAGGTAGAAGATCGCGGCGGTCAGTCCGAGCGTGGTGAACAGCCCGACGCCGATCATGATGTAGCCGACGTGGCTGATCATGTGGAAGACCAGAATCGAGCGCGTCGAGTTCTCCCCGACCGCGCCCAGGGAGCCGACCACCATGGTCACCGCCGCGACCGTCAGCCCGACCCAGAGGAAACGCTGATCGCCGTCGAAGAGCATCGCGTAGATCCGGTAGATCGCGTAGATCGCGATCTTGGTGTGGATGCCGGAGAACAGCGCGGTCACCGCCGGCGAGGTCATCGGATAGGTCCGCGTCAGCCAGCCGTGGACCGGCACGACGGCGGCCTTGATGGAGATCGCGGTGAGCACCACCGCCCCCGCGATCGCGATCGCCGGGTCCTCTGCCGCCGCGCCCTGCAGCTCGGCCAGGTTCACCGTGCCGGCGGTGGCGTAGACCAGGCCGACGCCGGCCAGCAGCAGCGTGGAGGCCAGCAGGTTCACCGTGACGAAGATCCGCGCGCTGTCGGCGCCGAGCTTCGCGCCCATCATCGCCATCAGCCCGTAGGAGGGCAGCAGCATGACCTCGATGAACACGAAGAGGTTGAAGATGTCGCCGGTCATCACCGCCCCGGCCACGCCGGCCATGAGGATCAGCACGAACGGGTGGTAGAAGCGCGCCCTGGCCTCATGGGTGGCCATCGCGAAGAGCACGCTGGCCAGCGCCAGCACGGCGACGAACGCCAGCATCAGCGCCGAGAGCGTGTCGACGACGAAGGGGATCGCCACCCCGGCCTCCCAGAGGCCGACCTGGTGGGCCAGCACCGTGCCGTCGGCGGTGGCCACCACCAGCAGGATCGAGGCGGCGAGCATCGCCAGCAGCGTGATCAGGCTGATCCCGTGGCGGATCCTCTGGCTGCGGCGCAGCGCGGCGGAGAAGGCCCCCAGGAACAGCGGTCCGACGACCAGCAGCGGCAGCAGAGTGGAGAGCATCTCGTTCATCGGTCCTCTCCTTCGTCGGCGGAACGGCCCCGGGAGGCGGCCTCGTCCTCGTGCTGCACGTCCTCCTGCGGCGACTCCTCGGGTCGACGCCCCTCCTCGAGGGTCGTCGCGACATCGGCGTCGACGTCCTCCTCAGTGCCGGCCTGGGTGCCCAGCAGCTCGGCGTCCGAGGACGGGCCGTCGGGCTCGTCGCCGGGCCCGACGGCGGCGGTGGACACCGTCGGATCGTGTCCGGTGCGCTTCAGATGCGCGACGGCGGCGAGCTTCGCCGGGGCCGTCGGCGCGGCCTCGGTGTCGTCGTCGGTGGTGGTGGTGATCGCCAGAGTGACCATGAACATCGAGATCGCGAAGGCGATGACGATGGCGGTCAGCACGAAGGCCTGCGGCAGCGGGTCGGCCCGCTGGGCGGGATCGTCGACGTGCGAGAACGGCATCCCGCGGAAGGCCACGTCGCCGGCGGAGAAGAGCAGCAGGTTCGCCGCGTGCGAGATGAGCACGAAGCCCAGCACGATGCGGACCATGCCGCGCTGCATGAACAGGTAGACGGAGGCGGCGGTGAGGATGCCGACCATCAGGGCGACGCTCATCGGACCTCCTCCTGACCGCCGCGGCGGCCGCTCGACGTGGTGTGCAGCGGTGCCGACTCCTCGGCGACCTCCGGCGGGACGTCGCCGGGATCCAGCGGCGCCGCGCCGCTCCGCCGACGCGCGGCGGCCTCCGGGTGGGTGCTCAGGTACGTCTGCAGCAGCTCCGAGGGGTAGCGCTGGACCTGCCCGAGGCGGTCGAGCGCCACCAGCACCGCGCCGATGACGGCCAGGTAGATGCCGACGTCGAAGACGATCGCGGTGGTGAAGTGGTAGTGGCCGCCGCCGGGCAGCGGGATGTCGGCGGTCAGCGGCTTGAGGAAGGAGCCCTCGACGAGGCCGAGCAGCCCGGTGGCCGCGCCGACGAGGATGCCTCCGATGATGACCAGTGCGTAGTCCCAGCGCAGCTTCACCGCCGAGTCCGACGGCGCGACCAGGTAGCGCAGCGCGAAGAAGCCGCCGGCCACCAGCGCCGCGATGAAGCCGCCGCCGGGCTCATAGTGGCCGCGCACCAGCAGGATCAGCGAGAAGAGCACGATCAGCGGCGCGACCCAGTTGAAGATGGTGCGCATCGACGTCGTGTTGTCCACCGCGTCGTCCAGCGGGGTCCCCACCCAGGCCCGGGAGGTGTGCGGCTCGTTGTCCGAGGTCGCGAAGGTCGAGTTCAGCACCGCCAGGATCGCGAAGCCGGCGACGCCCAGCACGGTCAGCTCGCCGAAGGTGTCCAGCGCGCGGAAGTCGACGAGGATCGAGTTGACGATGTTGTCCGCACCGGTCTGCTCGTAGGTGTTCTCCTGGTAGTACTGGGCGATGTCCGACTGCCCGCGGCGGCCGGTCAGCGCGTACGTGGCCAGGAAGGCCGCCGCGCCGAAGGCGATCGCCACGATCGCCGAGACCGCCGTGCGCGAGCGCGGCACTCGGTGGAAGCGCTTCGGCAGCTTGCGCAGCACCAGCACCAGCACCACCACGGTGAGGATCTCCACCAGCAGCTGGGTGATGCCGACGTCGACGGCGCCGAGCATGAAGTAGAAGGAGGCGACGACGAACCCCGCGCCGCCGGCCAGCACGACGGCGGCCGCCCGGTCCTTCGAGAGCACCGTGCCGAGCAGGAACGCCGCCAGCAGGGTCAGCAGGATCCAGTCGGCCGGGCGCGTGCTGCCCGCGGACGGCGATCCGACCGCCGGAGAGGCGATCAGCCCGGCGATGAGCACGCCGAGCAGGAAGATGCCCGGCAGCGTCAGGTGCAGAGCGTGGACGTCGGTGCGGGTGAGGTCGCCGACGCGGCGGCCGCCGCGGATCAGCGCCAGGCGCAGCGATTCGACGGCGTCGACCCCGGTGAAGGGCAGGATCCGGCGGGGCAGCAGCGCGTCGACCCGGGCGCGGCCGAGGACCATCAGCAGCCCGCCGCCGATGACCACTGCCGAGAGCAGCAGCTCGACCGAGAAGCCGTGCCACAGCGCCAGATGCGCGTGATGCTCGCCGCCGGAGGCGGCCGTCGCGGCGTCGGACACCAGACCGTCGAAGATCCCGGGGACGAAGCCCAGCAGCAGTCCGGCGGCGGCCGGCAGCATCGCCGGCAGCCAGAACGTCCAGGCGGCCTCGTGGGAGGCCTCGGGTGCCATCGGCTCACGGGGCTCGTCGCGCGGACCTGCTCCGGTGAAGGAGGTGAAGCTGCCCAGGACGATACGGCCGCAGTAGGCGAAGGTGCCGATCGCGGCGACGACGGCGACCAGCGTGATGCCCCAGGTCATCACGGAGGAGAACTCGGCCGAGTGGAAGCCGCCGAGCAGCCCCTCCTTGGAGACGAAGCCGAGCATCGGCGGGACCCCGGCCATCGACAGCGAGCCCAGCGTGGTGATCACCAACGAGACCCGCATCGTGCGGTGCAGACCGTGCAGCACGCGGATGTCGCGGCTGCCGGACTCGTGCTCGACGATGCCGACCATCATGAACAGCGAGGCCTTGAACAGCGCGTGGGCGATGACGTGCACGACCGCCGCGGCCAGCGCCTTCTCGGTCCCCACGCCGATCACCGCGGTGAGGAAGCCCAGCTGGCTGATCGTGGAGAAGGCCATCATCTCCTTGATGTCATGGCGCTGCAGGGCGAAGAGCGCGCCGATGACCGCCGTGATCAGCCCGGAGCTGATCAGCAGCACCTGCCAGGTCGTCGAGTCCGACAGCGCCGGCGAGAAGCGCAGCATCAGGTAGATGCCGGCCTTCACCATCGCCGCGGCGTGCAGGTAGGCGCTGACCGGCGCGGGGGCGACCATCGCGTCCGGCAGCCAGAGGTGGAACGGGAACTGCGCGGACTTCGACAGGGCCGCCGCGGCGATGAGCACCGCGATCATCGCCGTGAAGCCCGGATCGGTGCTCCAGACGTCGGAGGCCAGCGCCTCGGAGATCCGCGTGGTGCCGGTGCGGGTGATGATCAGCAGGGCCGCGGCCAGCAGGCCGAGCCCGCCGCCCATGGTCAGCAGCAGCGAGCGCCGCGCCGGACCGGGGGCCTTCTCCCCGGACCGGTTGATCAGGAAGAAGGAGCACAGCGTGGTGAACTCCCAGAAGAGGAAGAGCACGATGAGGTCGTCGGCGACGACCATGCCGGTCATCGAGAAGACGAACAGCAGCATCCAGACGTAGTAGTCGCCGGTCTTCGCCGCCGTCGAGAAGTAGCGGGCCGAATAGGCCATCACCAGGGCTCCGATGAAGAGCACCAGGAAGAGGAAGACCAGGCCGAGCCCGTCGAGGCGCAGCGCCAGCGAGACGTTCAGCGTCGGGATCCAGGGGATGGTCTCGACGACGGCGCCGCCGTGGTGGACCGACTGCAGCCAGGGCAGCGTGAGCAGCCCCACCACCAGCAGCACGGCCGCGGCGGCCCAGCCGGTGTCCCGGCCCAGCAGCCGGTGCATCGAGGCCGCGGCGGGCACCAGCACCAGCACGATCAGCAGCAGCAGGACCAGCGTCATCGGATCGCCCCCGTCGCGGCGCCCGTCCGCCGGGGCATGAGGAGGACACGGAGCAGCGGCGCCCCGAGCACCGGGGCCTCCGGCGTCAGGGGCGCGGCGCGGCGCCCGGCCTGGCGGCGGGACGTCGAGCGGGCGAGCGGATGCATCGTGCCTCCTGTCGGTGCGGTGGAACGCGGAGCGGGCGCCGCAGGGCGGCCTCCCGGACTCCGGGGACTGCGGATCAGGGCTCCGCGGACGCGCTCAGATTCGCCGACCAGTCTTCCCGGCACACCGACGACGACTCTACCGATCCGCGCACAGCCGCGGCAATTCGCCGCCCCGGTCACGGTGCGGTCTGCGGCGGCCTGACGAGCGACGACGCCGCCGGCCCCGCCGCTCATGCCGTCGTCCCGATGACCCGCGAGCGCTTCGTGGACCCGGAAGGTGCTGCCCGAACCATGCCGCCCACGATACCGTCGCCGATCCGGCGGCGGACTGACGACGACCCGCCGCGCCGACGGCGGCGCGCCCGACGGAACCCCGCGAGGACGCGGCGGCGCGGCTAGGATGGGGAGCATCATGGGCATCTTTCAGGACACCCCCGGCGTCGTCTCGGCCTACCGGCTGCCGCCGCGCTGGCCGCGCCGCGTCTCCGACCTCGTGCCGACCACCGGCCCGAGCGTGCTGCTGCAGTCGGGGCGGCTGCCGCTGACGGTGCGGATCGCCTGCTTCGGCCTGCTCTGCGTGGTGGGCATCACCGTGCTCTTCATGCTGCCCAGCTTCCTGATCCATCTCGCCGGACTGCAGTCGCTGATGCGACTGGCCGGCGTGCTGGCCGGTCTCGCCGGCCTGCTGGCCCTGGGGGTCAACATCGTGCTGGCCGGGCTGCAGATCGTGCTCGCGCTCAAAGTGCCCGAGCGCCTCGAGTGGGTCCGCGCCGCACTGACCGTCACCGTGCTGATCTCCGGGCTCGAGGCGGTGCTGCGCGACTGGGCCTATCCCAGCGTGCTGGAGATGGGCTTCCGCTGGGATCTGCTCATCATGGCCGCCATGGTGGCCATGCTCTGGCTGCCCTCGGCCAACCGCTGGTTCACCGCCGAGGGTGCCTGAGCACCCCACCGGCCCGTGCTGACCGGCCTGTGCTCCCCGGCCTGCACCCCCTCATGCTGAGAATGCTTCTGGACAGCAGTCGCACCTTATGCTCGCGCACCCTCTCGGCCGTAAAATGATCACGCAGGCATGATCTTTTTCCGCTCTCCCGCGCCGCCGGCGCGACGACGAGGACGACGGGCCGACCGAGGAGGTGCATCGATGGGTGCAGGGCATTCCCACGCCGGCGGAGTCGACGACGTCGCCGCCGGCGGCCGGCGCCACCGCCGCCGCCTTCAGCTGGTGCTGCTGGTGACCCTCGGCGTCGTCGCCGCCCAGTTCGTCGGCGCCTGGCTGACCGGCTCGCTGGCGCTGCTCACCGACGCGGTCCACTCGCTGACCGACTCCGTCGGGCTGATCGTCGCGCTCGCAGCGGCGATGCTCGTGGGCGCGGCGGCGACGTCGACGCGCACCTGGGGCTTCCGCCGGCTGGAGGTCCTCGCCGCGGCGGTGCAGGCGCTGATGCTGCTGGGCATCGGCATCTACGCCGCCGTCGACGGCGTCGGCCGGCTCGCCGCTCCCCCGCATGTGCCGCCGATGGAGCTGCTGCTCTTCGGCGTCGTCGGACTGGTCGGCAACACCGTCTCGCTGGGCGTGCTCGCCGCCGGACGGCGGGAGAACCTCAACCTGCGCGCCGCCTTCCTCGAAGTCGCCGCCGATGCCCTCGGCTCGCTGGGCGTGATCATCGCCGCGGCGGTGATGGCGCTGACCGGCTGGCAGCAGGCCGATGCCGTGGCCGCGCTGGCCATCGCCGCGCTCATCGTCCCCCGCGCGGCGCTGCTGCTGCGCGAGACCGGACGCATCCTGCTGGAGTTCGCGCCGCGCGGCATCGACCTGGAGGAGGTGCGTACGCATATGCTCGCGATGCCCCACGTCCGCGAGGTCCACGACCTGCACGCCTCCACTGTGGCCACCGGCCTGCCGGTGATCAGCGGTCACGTGGTCCTCGACGACGACTGCTTCCACGACGGCCATGCCCCTCAGGTGCTGCAGGATCTGCGCACCTGCGTCGCCGAGCACTTCGACGTGACGCTGGAGCACGCGACGTTCCAGCTGGAGACCGCCGACGTCGCCGCCGGCGAGCCGCACGCCCACTGAACGTTCCGACGGCGCGACCCGTCGGCTTGTCACGTCCTGGCCCTGTTGTCACGCCACCACAGGGACGTGACAACAGGGCCAGGACGTGACACCTGCGGAGCCGGAGCTCGGCCGAGGGGCGGCCGGACGCTCAGTCCGGCCAGATCCCGGAGGCTCCGCGCCGGTGCGAGCCGACCAGATGCGTGTCGACCAGGCCGACGGCCTCCATCAGCGCGAACATCGTCGTCGGCCCGACGAAGCGGAATCCGGCGGCCCGCAGCCGCTTCGCCAGCGCCTCGGACTCCGGCGAGCGGGTGGGGATCTCCTCCACCACCTGCGGCCGCGGCGTCGTCGCCGGCCGGTATGACCAGATGAGCTCGGCGAGACCGCCCTGCTCACGCAGCGTCACCGTCGCCCGGGCGTTGCCGATGGTCGCGGTGATCTTGCCGCGGTGCCGGATGATGCCGGCGTCGGCCAGCAGCCGTTCGACGTCGGTCTCGTCGAAGGCCGCCACCGCGTCCGGGTCGAAGTGCGCGAAGGCCCTCCGGAAGTTCTCCCGCTTCGCCAGGATCGTCGCCCAGGAGAGGCCGGACTGGAAGGCCTCCAGACTCAATCGCTCGAAGAGCCCGCGCTCGTCGCGGACGGGCATCCCCCATTCCTGGTCGTAGTACTCGCGCATCATCTCGCCGCCCAGCGCCCAGGGCGTGCGTGGCAGCCCGTCCTCGCCGAATGCGACGCCGGTGCCGGCGGGTTCGGTGCTGTCGGGAGTGCGGTGCGGCTCGCTCATCCGATCAGCGTATCGCCCGGCCCAGGGCGCACGACGACGACACGGCGCGCCGTCAGTTGCCCGACGCAACCTGTTCGTCACGTCGCGATGATAGAACCGAACTATGAGTGACACCACATCCACGTCGCGCGCCGGCAACACCCCCGCCGGCGCCCGCGAGTTCCACGACCTGGACCACTACGTCGCCTTCCCGCGGCTGGCCGGGCTGACCATGAGCCCCGACGGCGAGCGCCTGGTCACGACCGTCTCCACGCTCGACGCGAAGGGCACCGGCTACACCACCGCCCTCTGGGAGGTCGACCCGCACGGCGAGCGCGAGGCGCGCCGACTCACCCGCGGCTCGGCCGCCGAGTCCGGGCCGACCTTCTCCGCCGCCGGCGATCTCTGGTTCACCTCCGTCCGCGGCGACGAATCCGGCTCCGCGGACGACGCGAAATCCGCCGCGCTCTGGCGGCTGCCCGCCGACGGCGGGGAGGCCGAGGTCGTCAACCGGCGCCCCGGCGGGGTGAGCTCGGTGCTCTGCGCGGACGACGCCGACGTCGTGCTGGCCGCCGCCCCGCTGCTGCCCGGCGCCGCCGACGAGGACCAGCACGCCGCGCTGCAGACCGGCCGCGCCGAGCGCGAGGTCCAGGCGATCCTGCACACCGGATACCCCGTCCGGCACTGGGACCACGACCTGGGCCCCGCGCGTCCGCACCTCTTCGCCGTCGCCGGCGAGGAGACCCCCGACGACGCCGTCCCGACCACCGTCCAGCCGCGCCGCCGGCGGCTGCGCGCGCTGACCGCCGACCTCGGCGCCCACTACGGCGACGAGACCTTCCTCAGCCCCGACGGGACCCGCGCCCTGATCGCGGTGACCGTCCCCGAGCCCGCCGCCGACCAGCGCACCGGCCTGGCCGTCGTCGACGTCGCGACCGGCGCGCGCCGGATGCTCGCCGACGACCCGGCCTCGACGTACTCCCCCGGCCCGATCGGCCCCGACGGCCGCACCGCCGTGGTGACGGTGACCCGCCGGCCGGTCCCCGAGCGCGCGCTGCGGCCGGTGCTGCATCTGCTGGACCTCGAGACCGGGACGCTGACCCCGCTGGTCGACGAGTCCTCGTCGGAGGCCGAGCTGTGGTTCACCCCCGCGGACTGGCTGCCCGACGGCTCGGCGGTGATCGCCCTGGCCGATCGCGACGGACGCGGCCCGGTCTTCCGGCTCGACGTCGCCGACGGGACGGCCACCGTGCTCACCGACGACGAGGCCACCTGGTCGGAGGCGGTCGTCTCCCCCGACGGCGCCCACGTCTACGGCGTGCGGGCCAGTTACTCGTTCCCGAACGAGGTCGCCCGCCTGGACCTGGCCGACGGAACGGTCACGCGGCTGGAGAACCCGGTGCGCCGCCCCGAGCTGCCCGGCCGGCTGACCGAGGTCGAGACCACCGCCGAGGACAGTGCCCGCGTGCGCGCCTGGCTGGCGCTGCCCGAGCCGGACGCCGAGGACGCGCCGTCGTCGCCGGCTCCGCTGCTGCTCTGGATCCACGGCGGCCCGCTGAACTCCTGGAACGCCTGGTCCTGGCGGTGGAACCCGTGGCTGCTGGTCGCCCGCGGCTACGCGGTGCTGCTGCCGGATCCGGCGCTGTCCACCGGCTACGGCCAGGAGTTCATCCAGCGCGGATGGAACGCCTGGGGCGAGAAGCCCTACACCGACCTGCTGGCCATCACCGACGCCGCCGAGGCCCGCGACGACGTCGACGCCTCGCGGACCGCGGCGATGGGCGGGTCCTTCGGCGGCTACATGGCCAACTGGGTCGCCGGCCACACCGACCGCTTCGACGCGATCGTCACCCACGCCTCGCTGTGGGCGCTGGACCAGTTCGGCCCCACCACCGACATGTCGCCGTTCTGGCGCCGACAGATCGACGCGACCATGGAGGCCGAGCACTCTCCCCATCGCTTCGTCTCCGAGATCACCACGCCGATGCTGGTCATCCACGGGGACAAGGACTACCGGGTGCCGATCGGCGAGGGGCTGCGGCTCTGGTACGAGCTGCTGGAGCAGTCGGGCCTGCCCGCCGACGCCGACGGGAACACCGTCCATCGCTTCCTGTACTTCCCGCAGGAGAACCACTGGGTGCTCACCCCGCACCATGCGAAGCTCTGGTACCAGGTGGTCATCGCCTTCCTGGCCGAGCACGTCCTCGGCGAGACGCCGGAGCTGCCGACGACGCTGGGGCTGACCCCGCCGGCGGAGTGACTCCGCCCCGGGACGACTCCGCCCCGAGATGACTCGGCGGAACGTGTGGGAATACGTCGCCTTTCCCACACATTCCGCCGAGTCATCGCGGGGCGGGCGACGACGGACGGGCGGCGCGGCTCAACGCCGGATCTCGAAGTCGTCCTCCGAGATCGAGGCGCGCTCCTCCTCGGTGGCCCGACGCACGGCGAGCTCGTCGACGACGGCTCGCTCCGGGCCGCGGCGACACCAGGCGACGAACTCCTCGACCGCCTCAGGGTCACCCGCGGC
>NZ_AFRW01000013.1 GCF_000220985.1 Nesterenkonia sp. F | reverse complement strand
CGTCGGCGCCGGAACTGGCCGCGCCCCCTGACGCGGCCGCGCCCGAGCCGGTCGAGCCGCCCGCAGCCGCCTCGGATGATCCGCTCCCGGACGCGCTCCGCGTGCCGCCCGAGCCGCGCGCGGCTCCGGCCGCCGTCCCGCGCCGTCCGGTGGTCAGTCGCGCCGAGTCGCGGACCTCGTTCACCGCCCGACGAGTCTCCTCGTAGTCCTCGGCCAGCGCCTCGCGGATGATGCGCCGCGGGTCGTACTGACGCGGGTCGTAGCGTTTCCAGTCGACCTCGTCGAAGTCGGTGCCGGTCTCCTCCCGGAAATACTCCTTGGCGTCCTCGGCCTTGCTGCGCGCCTGACGCACCCACCGCGCCAGCGTCTGCGCGTAGACGGGCAGGCGTTCGGGACCGAGGAGCACGACGGCGAGCACACCCAGGATGATGAACTCGTACCCATTGAGACCAGGCATGTGCTCAAATCTACCTGCTGTCGACGTCCGCCGCGGCGGCGACTCAGTCCATCCAGCCGAGCAGCGAGCGGAAGCCGCGCTCGAGCCGCTCCCCGGCACCCGGGGAGGAGGGCATCTGCTGCACGCGCGACCGGTCGGTTGTCATCACCCAGTCGGCCACGGCGGCCACGGCGGACTCGTCGAGATCGGAGGTGATCACGTACTGCACCGAGCCGGCGTCGACGGCCGCCGTCCAGCGATCCTCGACGGCCGAACGGTAGATGGCGCAGTCCTCGCCGGTGGGCAGCGTGAGCGTCTCCCGGTCCACGGCGTCGAGGTCCAGGATGTCGTCGAGCTTCTCGGTCAGCGGACGCAGCGAGGTCGACTCGTCGGCGGGGCGGGTCTCGGCGACGGTGATCGCGTGCGCGCCGTCGGTGTGGTGCACCTGGACGGTGCGCACGCCCTCCGCCTGTGCGGTGACCGCGTCGTCGGCCTGCATCGCCTGACCGAGCCCGTGCAGCTCGGCGACGTTCCAGCCCAGCCGATGCAGCGTGGTGAGCTGGTCCACCGGCAGACTGCTCACCGGCAGCCGATCGACGGCGCCGGGGAGGCTCGCGACGCGACCCTGCGGCCGCTGAGAGTCCTCCAGACCGACCGGCAGGCTGTCCGCGGGCGTCGCCGACGCGACGGAGCCCGATCCCGCCGAGGGCGCCGGGGAGGCTCCCGACAGCCCGACGTCGTCAGTCGTCTGCGTCCTCCCGTCATCCGGAGGGGTCGAGGGGGCGGGCGGGGTGCCGGAGCCCGGCGCCTCGCCGGAGGACTGCGGCGGCTCGGACTGAGTGATGTCGACGGAGCTCGGATCCGGCCAGGACGACGCGCCGTCGGGGATCCCCGGCGTCGTCGCCACGCCGAGCGGATCGTCCGTCGCCGCGGAGTCGCCGCCGTCCTGGCGAGAGGTGGTCAGCGCCTCCACGCTGGAGACCTGACCAGTCGCACGCCCGCCGAGATACCACGCCGCGGCGACCACGGCCGCGCAGGCGGTGAGGGCCAGCAGGCACATCACCCAGGGCCAGCCGAGGCGCGCACGACTCGGCCGGGATCGGCGGTGCTGGGCGGGGGCGGGAGCCTGTGGCATCACTGCCCCATGATGCGAGGGGCAGCTGAGCGCAGGCTGGATATGAGCCGGTGAGTCTCGAAACACCGGCGAGAGTGTGGGAACGTCGCGAGGTCTATAGGATGAGCCGGAGCGGCTTCCGGTGCCGTCGATTCCTCAGGCTCCACAGTCCTCGGCACCGTCGCCGTGGTCTCCCCGCCCTCGCCGCAGGAAGGTGCCATGAAAGCCTTGAACTCCCCGCACACCGCCAAGCACGCCGGCTGGATGTACGCCGAGCAGCATCGCGGTGATGACCCCGTGCTGGAGGCGGCACGGGCGCGCGGGGACGATCTCGGCGTCCGCCCGGTCTCCGAGGGCGTGGCGGCGACGCTGACGGTGCTGGCCGCCTCCTCCAACGCTCGGGCACTGGTCGAGGTGGGCACCGGTGTCGGGGCCTCCGGGGTCTCGCTGCTCCGCGGCGCGGACGCGCGCGCGGTGCTGACCAGCATCGATCCCGATCCCGAGCACCTGCAGGCGGCCCGACAGGCCTTCGCCGACGACGGGGTCCCCGCCTCGCGGACACGACTCATCACCGGCGACGCGGCCACCGTGCTGCAGCGCCTGACCACCTCGGGCTACGACCTGGTGCTGCTCGACGCGGGCACCCTCGACGTGCCCGTCTACGTCTCCGAGGCGCTGCGCATGCTGCACTCCGGCGGCATGCTGATCATCAACGACGCCCTCGACCACGACCGCGTCCCACGACCGGCCGTGCGCGAGGAGAGCACCCGGACGATGCGCGAGGTCGAGCGGATGCTGCGCGACGACGAGCGGCTGATGACGACGATGCTGGGCACCGGCACCGGGCTGCTGGTCGCCGTCGTGCGCTGAGCGGGGACGCGGCCGGCGCTTCGACACGGCGACGGCCGACGAACGGCCCCGGAGGATCCCTTGTGGCGACAGCGCTTGCGCTGGAGCGCTAGGAGGAGGGGCCGTTCGCCGGCCGCTGTCAGATCATTCGCCGACGGCGTCGATCAGGCACTCCTTGAGCGCCTGGGCCTCCTCGTCGTCGATCGCCAGGACCAGACGGCCTCCGCCGTCGATCGGCACTCGCATGATCAGGCTGCGGCCCTCTTGGGCCACCTCCATCGGACCGTCACCAGTACGCGGTTTCATTGCAGCCATCGAGTGCTTCCCTTCTGGTGTTCCTCACTGCGGATCAGGCCGCCCGCCGCGCACGGCGGTCGCCCGATCAGGTCGGATGCCCGCGGCATCCTGTCTCCTAGTATCCCCCATGTCGGAGGCTCATCACCGGGATCAGCGCCGAACGCCCTGGTCCCGGAGCTGGTCGGCCAACGTGTCGAGCAGGGCGTCGACCTGATCCATCCGATAGCCGCGCACTGCGGAGTCGAATCGGACCTCGTCGAGGTCCTCGGCGGTCAGGCCGTCCGCGCGGGCACACCGGACGAGCTCGTCGACGTCGCTCGCTCCCCCGGCCGGAGGGTCCTCCTCGACCGGCTCCGGACCGCTCCAGCGGCCCATGACGAGCAACACGAGGCCGCCGAGCACGAGGAGCGCCAGCAGATACAGCCAGACCATGTGGTCCACCCTATACCCGGCGCGGGCGCGCGGGACCCTGCGCTCCGGGCGCGCCCGGAGCGCGAGACCGGCGCGACGGTGCAGAGCGAGGCCCGTGGAGACGGCTCTGCGGGGCCGACTCAGCGCCGGCTCAGCCGCGGCTCAGCGGCGGCTCAGCGGCGGCCGGCGATGCCGGCTGCCTGGAGCAGCTGCGGCAGCACCTCGCCCGAGGGGCCGCGGATCGCGAAGTCGACGAGGTCGGTCAGCTCGGTCTCCTGCGGGTTGACCTCGATGATCGGCACGCCGCGCTCCAGCCCCAGCAGGGGCAGCGAGGCCGCCGGCTGGACCATGCCGGAGGTTCCCACGACCAGCACCAGGTCGGCGGCGCGGATCGCCGCCGAGGAGGCGTCGAAGTCCGAGGCGGGCAGCATCTCGCCGAACCAGACGATGTCCGGACGCATCAGCCCCTCCTCGCAGTGGGTGCAGAAGGGCGGGTCCACCGGCTCCGGCGGGGCGGTGAAGCCGTCGAACTCGGGCGTCGGCAGCTCGTCGGACTCGCCGCAGTCGGCGCACCGATGAGCGGCGATGCGCCCGTGGAGATGCCCCAGCGCCTCTGCGCCCGCGCGCTCGTGCAGGTCGTCGACGTTCTGCGTGGTGACCGCCAGCCAGCCGCCGTCGACGTCGGCCAGACGCTGCTGCCAGAGGGCCAGGGCCCGGTGCCCGGCGTTCGGCTCCACCGCCGCGATCAGCGCCTGGCGCCAGCGGTACCAGGTCCAGACCAGCGCGGGGTCGTTCTCGAAGGCTTCCACGGTGGCCAGCTCCTCGGCGGAGAACCGCTCCCAGAGCCCGGTCTGGACCTCGCGGAAGGTCGGCACGCCGGACTCCGCGGAGATCCCCGCGCCGGTGAGCACCACGACGCGACGGGCGTCACGGACCAGGGCGACGACCTCGTCGGGCACCTCTTCGCTGACGGAGAGCTCTCGCATGCCCCACACCGTACCGAGTCGACGTCCCCGAGCTGAAGCGCCGCGGCCCCCGCGTCCGGCTGACCAGGCCGTCGCCCGTTCCCCGCGACCGCATCGGACGCCTACGCTGTGGTGAGAACTCGGTCCGCCGAGTCAGGCCGCCAGCGGCCGCGCGTCCACGAGGAGGAACTATGACTCAGCAGCCACCCCACGGTCCCGGACACGACCGGCCGACGGGCCCCGACGACGCCTCGGGCGAGACCCCGGGCGACGTCCCCGGCGGAGGGCCGCAGGACCGGCCGGCCGAGCAGACCCCGCCGCAGGATCCGCCTCCGCCTCATGCCGATGGAACGTCCTCGCCCCCGCCGCAGGATCCGCCTCCGCACGGGACTCCCCCGCAGGGCCCACCCCCGCAGGGCCCGCCTCCGCAGGGCCCACCTCCGCAGGGGCCTCCCGCCGGCGGCCCAGACCCGGCCGGACCGGCTCCGACCGCGGCTCCGCTGAGCGCCGGCGAGGAGCAGGGCTGGAGCATCGGTGCCCACCTGGGCGGCATCATCGCGTGGTTCATCCCCGCGCTGGTGATCTGGCTGGTCTTCCGCGAGCGCAGCCGCATGGTCGCCGATCACGCCAAGGAGGCGCTGAACTTCCAGATCACGGTGACGATCGCCTATGTGGTCGGCTGGGTGCTGACCATCATCCTCATCGGTCCGCTGATCAGTCTCGCCGCCTGGGTCTGCACGATCGTCTTCGGGATCCTGGCCGCCGTCGCGGCCAATAAGCGCCAGCCATATCGGTATCCGGTCTCCATCCGGTTCATCTCCTGAGCACTCGGCCGAGCCGGGGACGGACGCCGGGTCAGGCACCGCCTGGCCCGCGTCCGTCCGCGGTTCGCGCCGCGAGACGGATGGACCGGAGGCCGGCTCAGGACGTGCGGTTGTAGACGAACATCGAGATCGGGCCGAAGATCACCACGAGCACGGCGCAGTAGATCAGCACCGCGGTGATCGAGCCGACGTCGTAGACGCCGTCCATGAACTGGCGGATGCAGCCGACCAGCGTGGAGACCGGGTTGGCCTCGGCGAAGGCCCGCACCGGGCCGGGCATCGACTCGGTGGGCGCGAAGATGTTCGACACGAACGTCAGCGGCATCATGATGAACATCGACACGCCCATCGCGGCCTGCTCGGTGCGCATCAGCAGCGCCACCGTGGTCCACACCCAGGACAGGCAGAAGCTGAACACCAGCAGCATCAGGAAGGCCGCGAGCACTCCCGGGAGTCCGCCGGCCGGTCGGAATCCCATGATGAAGCCGACCACCAGGATGATGACGCCGGCCAGCGTGTAGCGGACCTGGTCGCCCAGCAGCGCGCCGACCAGCTGGGCCGGACGCCAGACCGGCAGCGAGCGGAAGCGGTCGAAGACCCCCTTGGAGATGTCCCGGTTCAGCGTCAGCCCGGTGTACATCGTGATCATCACCAGGGTCTGGGCGAAGATGCCCGGGATCAGCCACTGCACATAGGCATCGACCGCGTCGCCGCCGGCCTCCTGGCCCGAGACCGCCGCTCCGATGGAGCCGCCGAAGACGTAGGTCATCATCACCGTCATCATGATCGGGAAGATGGTCACGTCGAAGAGCTGCTCGGGCACGTGCTTGATCTTCAGCAGCGCCCGCCACCCATAGGTGAGCGAGGCGCTGACGGCGCCGGGGCGCTGCGGGGTGTCCTGGCGACTGACCAGGATATGGCGGATCCGCTCAGTCTCCGGCGGGACTGTGGACGTGCCGTTCGTCGTGGTGCTCATCGGGTCTTCGCCTCCGCCTCGTCGTCGGCCGCGCGGCCGTCCGTGCCGTGGTCGCCGCGGTGGTCGGCGTCGTGCGCCGCTCCGCGATGCTCGCCGCCGTCGGCGACCTCCTGCTCATCGCCCGCGGCATCGCCGTCGGTCTCGGGCTTCTTGCCGGTCAGCGCCATGAAGACCTCGTCCAGACTCGGCTGTCCCACGGAGAAGGTCTCCACCTCCACGCCGGCCTCCTCCAGCGCGGTCAGCGCAGTCGAGGCGCGCGCACCGGCGTCGAGCCGCGCGGTGAGCGCCGTCGGATCGGCCTCGCGGACGACGTCGGCGGACAGCGCGGCCGCCAGGATCTCGGCGGCCCGCTCCCGGTCCTCGGCCTCGACCACGCGGAGATTCAGCGCCCCGGCGCCGACCTGGGCCTTCAGCTGCCCCGGCGTGCCCTCGGCGATGACCCGCCCGTGATCGATGACCGCCAGGCGATCGGCCAGCTGATCCGCCTCCTCCAGATACTGGGTCGTCAGCACCACCGTGGTGCCGGAGTCGACGAGCGTGCGGATGATGTCCCAGACCTGGTTGCGACTGCGCGGGTCGATGCCGGTGGTCGGCTCGTCGAGGAAGATCAGCTCCGGGGTGACCACCAGCGATCCGGCGATGTCCAGTCGGCGGCGCATGCCGCCCGAGTACTTCTTCACCTGCCGGCCGGCGGCGTCGCCCAGGTTGAACGCCTCGAGCAGCTCCTGGCCGCGGCGCCGCGCCGCGCGGGCGGCGAAACCCTGCAGCCGCCCCAGCAGCACCAGATTCTCGAGCCCGGTCAGGTCCTCGTCGAGCGAGGCGAACTGGCCGGTCAGCGCGATCTTGCCGCGCACGGCCGCGGGTTCGGACCGCACGTCGTGGCCCAGCACGTGGGCCTGCCCGCCGTCGAGGCGCAGCAACGTGGCCAACATGCGGATCACCGTGGTCTTGCCCGCCCCGTTGGGGCCGAGCACGCCGTAGATGCCGCCGCGGCGGATCGTCAGGTCGACGCCGTCGACGGCGGTCGTCTCGCCGAAGCGCTTGACCAGACCGCGCGTCTCGACGGCCAGGTCGTCGGAACTCGGTGTCATGGATCGTCCTTCCTCCGGAAGACCGGAGCATCAGGAGTGAACGGGCGCGGATTCTGGAGGAGGCGGCATCCCGCCCCCGCCGCCTCGCTCGACGTCCCCGCAGTCTCCCGTCGAGGATAGCTCGCCCCCGTGTCCCGGGACAGAGCTCGGCAGGTCGTCGCGGACGAATACTGTCCGCAGAAGCCGCGGGACCATCCACACGCCTCCTCAGGAGGCCGCGTCGTCACCGCCCCGTTCCTCGACGCCCTCGCGCGTCAGCAGGAGTCGACGGTCCAGGGCGAGCTGCTCGAGGAAGTCCTCGTCGTGGCTGACCACCAGCAGCGCACCCTGGTGGGCGCGCAGGGCCTGCACGAGATGGCGGACGCCGGCGAAGTCCAGATCATCGGTGGGCTCGTCCAGGATCAGCAGCTGGGGCGCGGGATCGGCGAGCAGCAGCCGGGCCAGCCGAGCACGCCGCTGCTCGCCGCCGGAGAGCGTGCCGACCGGCTGGTGGACCTCCTCCCCGCGGAAGAGGAACAGCGCCAGCTGGTGCCGGATGCGAGCCGGGTCCGCCGTCGGTGCGGCCGCCCGCACCGCCTCCAGGACGCTGCGCCCGGGGTCCGACGGCGTCGGATTCTGCGGCAGCATCTGATGCGGCACCAGGATCTCGCCCGTCCCGCCGACGGGCCGCTCCTCCCCGGCCAGACAACGCAGCAGGGAGGTCTTGCCGACACCGTTCGGGCCGGTCAGCGCCACGCGCTCAGGACCACGGAGCATCAGGTCCAGCGGCACGGCGCCGTGCGCGGAGGCCAGACCCTCCGCCCGGAGCACCTCGCGCCGAGCCGGCACCCGGGTGTCGGGCAGATCGATGCGGATCTCCGCGCCGTCGCGCACCCGCCGCTCGGCCTCGCCGGCGAACTGCCGAGCCTCCTCGAGCCGGTCCCGGTGCACGGCCGTCAGACGCCCGGCCGTCTCCTGAGCGCGGCGCTTCTCCGCGTGGGCGATGATCGGAGCCTGGTTCTCCGCCCGGCCCCGACCCCGTCGATCCCGCCGAGCCTGCTTGGTCTGCTGATCGACGAGCTCGCGCCGCCGCCGGCGCACCTCGGCCCGTGCCGTGGACGCCGCCTGCTCGGCGGCCCGCTGCTCGACGGCCACCGCCTGCTCGTAGTGCTCGAGGTTCCCCCCGTACCAGCCCAGCCGCCCGCCGCGCAGCTCGCCGACGGAGTCGACGCGGGCGAGCAGGCCGCGGTCGTGGCTGACCACCACGAGCACCCCGGGGAACTCGTCGAGGACTGCGACGAGCCGCTGACGCGCACGAGCATCGAGGGTGTTCGTGGGCTCGTCGAGCAGGAGCACGCTCGGTCGCCGCAGCAGCAGTCCGACGAGCGAGGTCAGCACCAGCTCGCCGCCCGACAGCGAGGTCGCCGGCCGGTCGAGGGCGAGGTCGGCCAGCCCGACCCGGTCGAGCATGGCCTCGACCCGTTCGGCGACGTCCCAGTCGTCGCCGACAGCGTCGAAGTCGGCCGGGCGCACCGACCCGCGCTCGATCGCGGCCAACGCGGTCACCGTCTGCTCGACGCCGAGCAGTCCGGCCACGGTGAGCCGCGGATCCGCCGCGGGGTCCTGCGGGAGCAGGCCGGTCTCTCCGGCGACGTGCACGCCGCCGGAGCTCGGGGCGAGCTTCCCGGCGAGGACGGCGAGCAGCGTGGACTTGCCGGCGCCGTTGTCGCCGACGAGTCCGTGGCGCCCGGGGCCGAGGGTGAAGGTCAGGCCGTCCAGGATGGGGACGCCGTCGGGGCGGCGGACGGTGAGATCAGTGACGCCGAGCGTCGTGGGAGATGGCATGGACGCCTCCGAGATGTGCGGAATGGTCGCAGGGATGCGTGGAGACGCTGCACAGTCGGCGGCCGCCGGCGAGCGGCGGAGGGAGATGCCGTGGGATCGCTGCCGGACGTCGTCGGGAAGCCTGATCCGTCGGAGAGCACGGAGTCGCTCGGCGCCGGGGCTCGGTCACAGGACGCGAGCCGCCGCGGCGGCGGACCGTGCAGGTCTCGGACGTCAGAACTTCACCGGTCACCTCATGGTCGACGGCAGGGAATGTCCGAGAATAGCACCGTCGCCGGGCTCCGACCACCCTGAGCCCGACCGACGACCCTCCCCGAACCGTCCCAGCGCACCCGGGAGCGCGGGCTCAGCCCGAGACCCCGTTCCCGCGCAGCTGCTGGTCGAGGAATCGGTGGATCAGCGCCTCGAGCGTGGCCTGCTGGACCGGCGAGGCGGCGCCGCCGTGGCCTCCCTCGGTGTTCTCCCAGTAGCGCACGTCCGCGCCGATCGACTCGAGGGCGGCGGCCATCTTGCGCGCGTGGCCGGGATGGACCCGGTCATCCCGGGTGGAGGTGGTCAGCAGCACCGGCGGGTGCTCGCCGTCCTCGCGCAGCAGGTGGTACGGCGAGAAGGTGCGGATGAAGTCCCAGTCCTCGGTGTCCGGGTCGCCGTACTCGGCGCGCCAGGAGGCCCCGGCCAGCAGATGCGAGTAGCGTTTCATGTCCAGCAGCGGCACCTGGATGACCACCGCCCCGAAGAGCTCCGGGCGGGTGGCGAGCATCATCCCGGTCAGCAGGCCGCCGTTGGAGCCGCCGCGGCAGGCCAGCTGCGGCACGGTGGTCACTCCGGCGTCGACCAGCTCGCGGGCGACGGCGGCGAAGTCCTCATAGGCGCGGTGCCGGTTCTCGCGCAGCGCCGCCCGGTGCCAGTCGGGGCCGTACTCCCCGCCGCCGCGGATGCAGGCGACGGCGAAGACTCCCCCGCGCTCCAGCCAGCCTCGGCCGATCAGCGGCAGATAGCCCGGCGTCCGGGAGACCTGGAAGCCGCCGTAGCCGGAGAGCAGCGTCGGCGCCGGCTTCGGCGTCGTCCCGTCGGCCGGGTCCAGCACCTCGGCCGGACCGATGAGGAAGTACGGGATGCGCGTGCCGTCGTCGCTGACGGCGAAGCGCCGGACGCTGGTCAGTCCGGTCGCGTCGAAGCGCTCCGGCGCCTGCTTCAGCACTTCGAGGGTCTCGGCTCCGCCGTCCGGCAGCGCGGCGAGGTCGCCGAGGTGCAGCGTCGTCGGCCGCAGGTGGTCGGCGGCGGTCAGCCAGACCTCGTCGGAGTCGACGTCGTCGACGGCGGCGACTGACAGCGTGCCGGACACCTCGGCGAACACCCGGGCCGACGTCCAGGCGCCCGATTCGTCCCGCCAGCAGGCCTCGACGCGGTGGACGACGTCCTCCATGAGCGTGAGCACCAGCATCCTCCGCGTGGTGGTCACCGCCTGCAGCGAGGTCGAGGCGTCCGGGGTGAAGAGCACCGTCGGGGCGGCCGCCCCGGCCAGGAAACCGTCGACGTCGGCGACGGCGAGCCCTCCGCCGGGCACGGTCACCCCGCCGGCGGTGAAGCTGGTGCGCGGCATGAACAGCAGCAGGTCCCGGTGCACGCCGACGCGGACGTCGGTGGGGACCTCGATGCGCCGCGGCCCGTCCTCGGTGAGCAGGTGGGTCTCATGGTCGTGGAATCCCAGCGCACGGACGGCGACGTCGCGCTCGAAGCCGGGAGCGTCGATGTGTCCGGCGCCGGCGGTCAGATGGTCGGGCTCGACCGAGATGACCTCCTCGGCGGTGGCCAGCGGCGTGCCGCGTCTCCAGCGCCGCACAGTGCGCGGGTAGCCGGAGGAGGTGACCATCGCCGGATCCGGGGCGTCGTCGGCGGCTTCAGCGAGGTCGGCGACGTCGGCGGCGCCTTCGACCGTCGCGTCCTGCGGCGCCGCCGGCATCCGGTCGACGGTCGCGTAGACGGTGTCGCCGTCGATCCAGCTCAGCGCCCCCTTGCCCTGGGGACGGACGAAGCCGCCGTCGGCCGCCGGGACGAAGCGTCGCTCGAGCAGATCGAACTCGCGGGTGACGTCGGCGTCGGAGCCGCCCGGCGAGAGCGAGACCAGCGCATGCCGCCAGGGGTCGCCGGGGGCCGGCCGCAGCACGTCGGCCCCGTGCCAGACCCAGGTGACCCCCTCGGCCGCGGAGAGTGCGTCGAGGTCCAGCAGGGTCTCCCAGTCGGGCTCCTCGGTCCGATAGGAGGCCAGCGTGGTGCGCCGCCAGATCCCCTGCGGATGCTCGGCGTCGGTCCAGACGTTGTACAGATGGCCGCCGCGGCGGACCACGCCGGGGATGCGGTCGGCGGCGTCGAGGATCTCGCGCAGGTCGTCGCGCAGCGGCTCGAACTCCTCGTCGGCCAGCTCCGCCTCCGCGGCGGCGTTGCGCCGGTGCACCCAGTCCAGCGCCTCGGCGGACTCGATCTCCTCCAGCCAGCGGTGGGGGTCGTGGTCCGGATCGATCAGGCGGGTCTGCGACGTCGAGCTCATGGACCCATCGTATGCGCCGTGCTGTTCACCCATCGCCGCGGGATTCGTCGACGAAGGGTGAACAGCGCGGCGACGTGCACGGCGCTCAGCCGGTGTTCTGCAGGCCGGCGGCCACGCCCTTGAGACTGATCAGCAGCAGATTGCGCGGGTCGTCGAGCTGCTCGTCGTCCAGCTCGTCGGAGCGCAGCGCCCGCAGCGCGCGCAGCTGCAGCAGCGAGAGCGCGTCCACGTAGGGGTTGCGCAGCTCGACCGCCCGGCCGAGGACCCGGTGGGACTCCAGCAGCCGCGACTGATCGGTGATCGTCAGGACCCATTCGGTGGTCAGGTCCAGCTCCTCGAGCACCAGCGACGCGAGGTCCTCGCGGTCGCCGAGGGCGAGGTAGCGCTCGGCGATCCGGCGATCGGTCTTGGCCAGCGACATCTCGATGTTGTCGATCAGCGCGCGGAACAGCGGCCACTCGGCATAGGCGGCGCGCAGCTGCTCGACGTCGCCGACGGCGGCCAGGGCGCTGCCCAGCCCGTACCAGCCGGTCAGGTTGATCCGCGCCTGGGCCCAGGCGAAGTTCCACGGGATCGCGCGCAGGTCCTCCAGCGACTCCACCGACAGTCCGCGCTTGGCCGGACGCGAGCCGATGGCCAGCAGACCGACTTCGTCCTGCGGGGTGACCTGGGCGAACCAGGGGGCGAAGCCGTCGGCGCCGACCAGCCCGTCGAACCGTTCGCGGGAGACGCCGTCCATCGTCGCGGCCATCTCGGAGAACTGCTCGGCGGCGCGGGCGTTGCGCTCCTCGGTCGACGGCGCCGAGGCCATCAGCGTCGCCGCGGCGACCTGCTCGATGTGGCGCAGCGCGATCTCCGGGTTGCCGTAGCGGGCGGAGATGACCTCGCCCTGCTCGGTGACCTTGAACCGCATGTCCACCGAGTGCGGCGGCTGGGCGAGGATGGCCCGGTTGGCCGGTCCGCCGCCGCGGCCCAGCGCGCCGCCGCGGCCGTGGAACTGGGTCAGCGCGATGTCGTGACGCTTCGCCCAGTCGGCGATGCGCTCCTGGGCCTCGTAGAGCGCCAGGGTCGCGGCCACCGGGCCGACGTCCTTGGCGGAGTCGGAGTAGCCGAGCATGACCTCCACGCGGCGGCCGGTCTGCTCCAGGCGGCGCTGCACCGCGGGGTTCTCCAGCATCTCGTCGAGGATGCGCGGGGCGTTCTGCAGGTCCTCGTACGTCTCGAAGAGCGGGATGACGTCGATGACCGGGGCCTGCTCCGGGCCGCCGAGGGCCTTCTCCGCCAGGGTGTAGACGTCGGCGAGGTTCTGCGCGGCCTGCGTGAAGGAGACGATGTAGCGGCGGCAGGCGTCGACGCCGAAGCGCTGCTGCACCGAGGCGATCGCGCGGAAGGTCTCGATGACCTCCTCGCCGGGCACGGCCATGGTCTCCACCGACTCCGGGTCCTCCAGCCAGGCCAGGGTCTGGGAATGCACCTTCGAGTGCTGGCGGACCTCGAGCTCGGCCAGGTGGAAGCCGAAGGTCTCGACCTGCCAGATGAGCTCCTGCAGGTCGCCGAAGGCCGCGCGCTTCGCCCCGCCGGCCTCCAGCGAGCGCTGCACCACACGCAGGTCGTCGATCAGCTCCTGCGGCACCGTGTAGGCCAAGTCGGCGTCGCGCTCCCGGGTGGCGGCCAGCCGTCCGGCGATCGCCAGCAGCACCTGCCGGTGCGGTTCACGCGGCGAGTGCTCGACCGCTCGGGCGGTCAGCTCCTCGGAGAGCTGCTTCTGCCGGCCCCAGAGACCGTCGAGCTCCGCGCTGGGGCTGGTATAGCGGTCGTCGAGGGTCAGCGAGAGGCCGACGGCGCGTGCCCGCTCCTCGAGGTCGGCCAGCACGCGGTCGGCGGCCTGGCCGACGGCCTGCCGGGTGATCGAGGCGGTGACGTTGGGGTTGCCGTCGCGGTCGCCGCCGATCCAGGAGCCCAGCCGGATGAAGGCCGGCGCCTTCGGCGGACGGGTGCCGGCCTCGTCGCCCTGCAGCCAGTCGTCCATGCGGCGGTAGGCCTCGGTGAAGACCCGCGAGAACGAGGAGTCGAAGACCGAGAGCGCAGTGCGCACCTCGTCCAGCGGCGACGGCGCGGAGACGCGCAGCTGGGCGGTGCGCCACATGTTGTCGATCTCCTCCAGCAGCTCGCGGCGGTTCTTCGCCAACGAGGCCGCGCCCATCCGCGGGTCGTCGCGCTCGTCGAGCAGCTCGCCGACGCGGCGGACGGAGGAGGCGATGGCATTGCGGCGGGCCTCGGTCGGGTGGGCGGTGAGCACCGGATGGAAGCGCAGCTCGGCCAGCCGACGCTCGGCCTCCTCCTGCCCCACCTCCTCCTGCAGGTGGGTGAAGGCCGCGGCCACCGATTCGCTGGGCCGCTGCTCCTCCAGCGGGACCTGACCGTCGCGGGAGCGCAGCGTGCGGATGCGGTGCTGCTCCTCGGCGAGGTTGGCCAGCAGGAAGTAGCAGGTGAAGGCTCGCGCGACTTCCTTGGCCCGCTCAGCGGAGAAGGAGCCCACCAGCTCCTCGGCGCGGGCGAGGACGTCGCCGGAATCGTCGTCCAGCGCGGAGATGGTCAGCTCGCGCAGGGCTTCGACGTCGTCGAGCAGGCCCTCGCTGCCGTACTCCTGCAGCACCTGGCCCAGCAGTCCGCCGAGCAGGCCGACGTCCTGGCGCATCGCATCGGGGATCTCATGCGAGGCGGCGGTGCGGGTGTCGTCGGCGGAGCGTCGTGCGGGCGCGGTGGGAGCGTCGTGCTGGGGCATGCGTGTCTCCTCGATCAAGGGTGCGGAGGCGTAGCGCGACCCCATCGTCACGCGCGGACGTGCTCTTCACGGTACCAAGGACCCGGTGTGCGGCGTCGCACAGGTGTCATCCCGGGCCTCGACCGCGGACCGACGCGGAGCGTCCGCAGCGGCGCGCGAGGCGGCGTGCTCACTGATCGCCGCGCAGCGCCCGTCGCCGATGCTCGAGGTCCATCAGCTCGCGGTTGAGCCGCTGGTGCTCCTCGGGAGACTCGTCGGGCCCCATGCGCTGCAGCCGCCCGAGCAGGTCGGCCTTCTGATGGGTGATCTTCAGCTCCACCAGACGATTGAGGATGGACTGGCAGTAGGTCTCGACCTCCTCCTCGGTGCGCGCCGGCAGCTGGGCCACGGCGAGCTCGGCCACCAGCGGCCTCAGCGGCTCGGGCACCTCGTCGGAGACCGCCCGGACCCAGTTGCGCGGGTCGGTGGCCGAGGCGGCCGCCGAGCGCAGTCCGGCGTGGACGGCCGCATGCGCCGGGGCGGTGAAGCGCACGGTGAAGATCTCCTCCCACTGCTCGGCGGTCAGCCGCGTGGGATGCTGCAGGATCACCTCGAGCGCCTGGCGCTCCATCATCACCGCCGGGTCCCGAGTGTCGGGCCGGGGATAGTGCGTCGACGCGGCCGACGGCCCCGCCGGCTCGCCGACCGGCCCGCCGTGGTCCTGCGGACCGGGCTGGTGCTGGACCGGCTCGGCGCCGCCCGCCGAGTCGACGTCGGGCGCCGGGCCGAAGCCGCGCCGATGCGCCTGCACGGCCGGGTCGACCTGCCGCTGCGGGGCGACGCCGCGGCGAGCTGCGGCCTGCACCGCCCGGTTGACGTCGTCCATGTCCATGCCCAGCCATCCGGCCAGCTCGCGGGTGTAGGCCGGCTTCAGCGCCGGGTCCTTGATCCCGGCGACCACCGGGGCCGCGTAGCGCAGCGCGCCGACGCGGCCTTCGACGGTGGAGAGGTCGTAGTCCTTCATCCCGGCGCGGATGGCGAACTCGAACAGCGGACGCCGGGCGCGGATCAGCTCGAAGACGGCCTCGTCGCCGCGGTGCTGCCGGACGTCGCAGGGATCCATGCCCTCCGGACCGACGGCGATGAATGTCTTGGCCAGGAACTGATGGTCCTCCTTGAACGCCTTCAGCGCCGCCGTCTGGCCGGCTTCGTCGCCGTCGAAGGTGAAGATCACCTCTCCCCCGCCGCCGTCGTCGGAGAGCAGCCGGCGCGCGATCTTGATGTGGCCCTCGCCGAAGGCGGTGCCGCAGGTCGCCACCGCAGTGTCGACGCCGGCGACGTGGCAGGCCATCACGTCGGTGTATCCCTCGACGACGATGAGCTCACGCTTCTTGGCGATGTTCCGCTTGGCGTGCTCGATGCCGTAGAGCACCTGGGACTTCTTGTAGATCGCCGTCTCCGGCGAGTTGAGGTACTTCGGCCCCTTGTCGTCCTCGTGCAGGCGCCGGCCGCCGAAGCCGACGGTGTTGGAGGTCATGTCGCGGATCGGCCAGATCAGCCGCCCGCGGAAGCGGTCGTACAGGCCTCGGGACCCCTCGGAGAACAGTCCGGTGGCGGAGAGCTCCTCCTCGGTGAATCCGCGGGAGCGCAGATGCTTGAGCAGGTGGTCCCAGCCCTGCGGGGCGTAGCCCACGGCGAACTGCTCGGCATGCTCGCGGGTGAAGCCGCGGCCGGCCAGGAACTCCCGGGCGATCTGGGCCTGCGGGGAGTGCAGCTGCTCGCGGAAGTACTCGTCGGCGATCTTGTGCGCGTCCAGCAGCCGACGACGACGGCCGACCTCCTCCTTGTCCGGCCCGGTGCCGCCGTCCTCGTAGCGCAGCTCGATGCCGGCCTTCGCGGCCAGCCGCTCCACGGTCTCCTGGAACGAGGTGTGATCCATGTTCATCACGAAGGCGATGACGTCGCCCGACTCCCCGCAGCCGAAGCAGTGATAGGTGCCCACCTGCGGACGGATGTGGAAGCTGGGAGTGCGCTCGTCGTGGAACGGACAGAGCCCCTTCCAGGAGCCGATGCCCGCGCTCTTGAGCGTCACGTACTCCTCGACGACCTCCCGCAGGTCCACGCGTTCGCGCACGGCGTCGATGTCTTCGCGCTTGATGAGTCCGGCCACGCCTCGAGTCTACCGATGAGCACCACCCTGCAGGAGCCTGTGGAGGAGTCCGACGGATCACTCCCGGGGATCGGTTCGGGGAATCCGCCGGCGTCCGTCTCGGTTGTCCCGTGCATGGAGCAGCAGAGCACCCGACCCTCAGCGGCGCCAGACGCCGCACCCGACGTCGAGCGCCCGTCCGCGCCGATCACGGCGCCCGGCCCTGCCCCGATCCCCTCCGGAGTCGAGCTCTCCGCCGAGGACCGCGCCTCGGTGGACCGGATCCGCGCCGACGCCGCCGCACGCGGCGTCGCGATCGAGCTCGTCGCCCGCGGGCCGTCCGGTTCGCTGGAGGAGGCCGCCGCCGCGCTGGGGATCCCGCCCCGCGAGATCGTCAAGACGCTGGTCGCCCGGGCCAAGGTCACCCAGACCGCCGATGAGCACACCTACGTCATCGCCCTGATCCCGGGAGACCGGCAGGTCGACTGGGCCAAGCTGCGCCGACTGGCCGGGATGAAGAAGATGGCGATGACCGCGCCCGCAGAGGCGGTGGAGGCCACCGGGCACCGCCCCGGCACGATCACGCCCTTCGGCGCGGAGTCCGCCGACGGCACGCGCTGGCCCGTCTACGCCGACGCGTCCATCGCCGGCCGCATCGGCATGGGATCCGGGGCGCGGGACCTCAGTCTCTTCGTCGAGGCCCACGAGCTCTTCGCCGCCTTCGACATCGTCACCGCCGACATCACCAAGCCGGCGCCGCAGGACTGATCAGCCGAACAGGCGATTGGCGAAGGGCTCTCCCCTGACCAGCGCGTAGTACCACTCCAAGGCCGCGCCGTCGGTGAGCGAGGCGACCTGGTCGGCGATCGCCCGGGACCGCGCGGCGTCGTCGGCGGCCAGCCGGAAGTCCTCGCGGAACATCGGCTCCAAGTACCGGTCGCCGGAGTCGCGCAGCAGCTCGATCAGCGCCTCGATCACCTCGCGCTGGCGCTGATAGACCGGGCGCTGCTGTTCGGAGGTCATGATGTAGGAGGCCGAGAGCCCCTTCATGGCCGCGATCTCCTCGTGCGTCTCCCGCGGGATCACCAGATCAGCCTCATGGCGTACCAGCGGCCTGTCTCCGTACGCTTCGCGGGTGGCCTCGTAGATGGCTCCGCAGAAGCGCCCGATCAGCTCCGAGGTCATGTTCTTCAGCGCCGCGAGCGAACGCCGCGAGCCGTCGGACTCGCGCACCCAGCGGTCGATGGAGGCCAGTCGGTCGAAGGCCTCCTCGATGCGGTCCTCCTCGGTGTCCGGCAGGTACCACTCGCGGGTGACGCGGATGACCCGCTTGCGCTGCAGCGGCACCTCGAGGAAGCGCAGCTGGAACTGTCCGGAGAAGATGCCGTCCTCGACGTCGTGGACGGAGTAGGCGATGTCGTCGGCGGCATCCATCACCTGGGCCTCCATGGACTGCCGCCGTCCGTCGACGCCGCGGCGGATCCAGGCGAAGACGTCCAGGTCATCCTCATAGGCGCCGAACTTCGCGCTGCGCGTCCCGTCGGGGAGCAGCGGCGCCTCGTGCTGACGCCAGGGGTACTTGATCGCCGCATCCAGCGAGGCGCGGGTGAGGTTCAGCCCCGCCGACCGGCCGTCGTCGTGGAAGCGTTTGGTCTCCAGGCGGGTGAGCAGCCGCAGCGTCTGAGCGTTGCCCTCGAAGCCGCCGTCCGCGCCCATCAGCTCGTCGAGAACCTTCTCGCCGTTGTGGCCGAAGGGCGGATGCCCCAGGTCGTGGGCCAGGCAGGCGGCGTCGACGACGTCGGGGTCGCAGCCGAGCATCCGCCCCAGTTCGCGCCCGACCTGGGCGACCTCCAGCGAATGGGTCAGCCGGGTGCGGGCGAAGTCATCGGCGTCGGGCGAGACCACCTGGGTCTTCGCCCCCAGCCGACGCAGCGCCGAGGAGTGCAGCAGCCGGGCCCGATCCCGCTCGAAGGAGGAGCGATACACCGACTTGCCGTGCTCGGGGAGCCACCGCTCCTCGTCCTCGACGGTGTAGCCGGGGCGCAGGGCGGCATAGCCGGCTTCGGCACGCTCGTGAGGCTGGACATCCATGGACTCCAGCCTAGCGGCCCGCGGCCCGGCCCCGCGCGGAGTCGAGGGGTGACGCCGCCCTCCGCGGCTCGACGTGCTCCGGGAGCGCGGCTCAGCCGCCGGAGGTGTCCACTTCGGCGGCGGCGATCATCTCGCGCTGGTCCTCGTTGAGCTCCTGCGAGGCCAGCCAGTCCTCCGGCAGGTGGACCTTCTTCGGCGAGCCCGCACGACCGCGCGGCCCCTCCGCGTCGGCGCCCGGGTAGCCGATCGAATGGTCCAGCCGGCCGAGCAGCTCCTGCAGCTGGGCCAGCGTCTCCACGGTGACCAGCTGGGTGCGCAGCTGCGAGCCGACCGGATAGCCCTTGAAGTACCAGGAGACGTGCTTGCGGATGTCCTGCATGGCCTTGCGCTCGTCGCCGTCGAAGTACGGGATGAGCATCTGCGCATGCCGCAGCAGGGTCTCGATGACCATCGCCAGGTCCGGGCGGTGCCGCTCGTCGCGCCCTTCGAAGGCCGCCTGCAGGTCGCCGAAGAGCCACGGGCGGCCCTGGCATCCGCGGCCGACGACGACGCCGTCGACGCCGGTGCGGCGGACCATCTCCAACGCGTCCTCGGCCGACCAGATGTCGCCGTTGCCCAGCACCGGCAGATCCGGCAGCGCCTCGCGCAACTCGGCGATGGCGTCCCAGTCGGCGGTGCCCGAGTAGTGCTGCCGGGCGGTGCGCCCGTGCAGCGCGACGGCGGCGACGCCGGCGTCGCGGGCGACCTTCCCGGCTTCGGTGAAGGTCAGGTGGTCCTCGTCGACGCCCTTGCGCATCTTCACCGTCACCGGCACCCCGCCCTTCGAGGCTTCGCGGACGGCGGTGGAGACGATGGACTCGAACAGCCGGATCTTCCAGGGCAGCGCCGATCCTCCACCCTTGCGGGTGACCTTCGGCACCGGGCAGCCGAAGTTCAGGTCGATGTGGTCGGCCCGGTCCTCCTCGACCATCATCCGCACCGCCTGCCCGGTGGTCACCGGGTCGACCGAGTAGAGCTGGACCGAGCGCGGCACTTCGTCGGGCTCATGCTTGATGATCCGGAGCGACTCCGGTCGCCGCTCGACGAGCGCGCGGGCGGTGACCATCTCGTTGACGTAGAGCCCGCCGCCGTGCTCGCGGCACAGGCGACGGAAGGCGGTGTTGGTGATGCCGGCCATCGGGGCCAGCACCACCGGCGTGTCGACGGTGATGGGCCCGATCTGCAGCGGCGGCAGGACGGCGTTCATCAGCGGGTCCCCTCAGTCGTGGTCTCCAGTGCGGTTCTCCGGCGCGGGCGCGTCAGCTCGCCGCGTCGCGGGCATAGATCAGCGCCTCGAAGTCCGACTCGGCGCGACCGGCGGAGAGCAGCTCGTCGGTGACGCGCTTCAGCGGCTCCATCGAGTCGTCGACCTCGACGCTGACCGGGTACCGCGCCGCCAGCAGCGCCAGCAGCGACTGGCAGGCAGTCTCGGCGTCGTCGTCGGCGAGCCCCGGGTTCCAGCCGAGCAGCACGTCGGCGGGATCCTCGGTGCGCTCGGGCGTGTAGCTGATGGCGAAGGCGAGGATGCCGCCGTCGGCGCCGGGACGGCGGTCGCGCAGCGCCACGGCGCCCGAGGCGCCGGTGCCGTCGCCGAGCAGCAGCTTCTGCGCCTTGCCGATGGTCATCTCCGCCCGGTCCCAGTCATGGACGGCGTTGTAGAAGTCGACGACGGCGCTGGTCAGCGCGACCGATCCGGTCGCCAGGTCCTCCAGGTCCAGACCGGTTCCCTCCAGATCCGGCAGGGCCAGCGCGCCGGCGCTGACCACGACCTGGCGGGACCGCTGGATCTTGCTGAAGCCGGAATCCTTGAGGAAGCACTGTGCGGCGGTGCGCCTGCCGCAGCGGGCCTTGAGGCTCTGCATCGAGCAGTTGCCCGCTTCGGCGGCCAG
>NZ_AFRW01000014.1 GCF_000220985.1 Nesterenkonia sp. F | reverse complement strand
AGCAGGACCTCGCTGCCGGCCTCGACGATGCGGCGCCACTGGTCGGGAGACCCCGGTTCCACGAACTCCTCCTCGCGGTCCATCACCGTGCCCGCGGTGACCACCAGGTCCGGAGCCCGGTCGGCGACGACGTCGATGAAGTTGCGGTTCCACGCCGCGCAGGAGTCGACGTCGGCGTCCTCGATGCTCTGCAGCCGGCACCCGGACTTGTCGGCGATGATCAGCTCCCACTCGTGGGCGTCGGCCATGATCCGCCAGGCATGCTGCCACTGGCCGGCGTGGGATCCCCCGGCGATCATGATGGTGCGGGTCGGTGAGGCCGGCGGGTCGGGGTCCTCGCAGACCGTCACCTCGGCGGTGGCCATGTCCTCGCTGGGCGGCTGTCGACAGTCCCAGCCGTAGTAGGCCGGTTCGTCGTCGGCGAGCAGCGTGGGGGCGGGGAGGAAGCCGGCCTCTGCGACGGGCAGGTCCCCGGCGCCGTCTGCCTGCGGGTCGGGGGTCTCTCCACCGGACGTCGCGCCCTCGGTCGCGGTGACGCGCGCTCCGGGGAACGCCTCGGCGTCGACTCCGGCGGTGGAGGAGCCGACGGGCAGCTGCGGCTGGGTGAGGACCAGGGCGACGGTCAGCGCGGCTCCGCCGCCGACGAGGACGACGCCTCCGGCGGCGAGGGGGATGCGGACGGGGAGGTGCCCGAGGCGTGCGGCCGGGAGTTCGACCCAGCGCCGCGTGGCCCAGGCCAGGACGGCGGAGATCGCCAGCACGACCGCACCTTCGGCGGCTCCCGCCGCCTGGAGGTCCAGGAGCTCCAGCGTCATGATCAGCACCGGCCAGTGCCACAGGTACAGGCAGTAGGCATGGTCGGCCACGAGGCTCGGCGGTCGGCTCGACAGCAGGGAGCCGACTCGTGTCGGTCCGTCTCCGCCGGCCTGGTCGTGGCCGGCCGAGGCCAGCACCAGTGTCAGGCCGAGCAGCGGCCACAGTGCCCAGGGGCCGGGGAAGAGAGCCGCTCCGTCGAGGACGAAGCCGCAGGCGAGGATGAGCACCAGACCGAGCCACCCCGCAGGGGCGCGGAGAACTCGAGGCAGGCTCAGCCTCGTGCCGAGCAGCGCCACCAGTCCGCCGAAGGCCAGCTCCCACAGGCGGGTCGAGGTCATCAGATAGGCCTCGGCCTGGGACGTCGCGTGCATGTGCAGCGCCCATCCGAAGGACAGCGCCACCACCAGGGCGATTCCGACGGCCATGACATGGACCGCCGGTCGCCCCAGTCGCCGGGCGATCAGGACCGAGAGGACCGCCAGCACAGGCCAGATCAGATAGAACTGACCCTGCACGGAGAGGGACCAGAAGTGCTGGAACGGGCTGCTCTGCGGGCCGGCGGCCTCATAGGCCAGCTGGGAGGCGATGAGCTCATGGTTCTCGACGTAGAGCAGCGAGGCCCGCGCCTCGGCCAGCAGCTGGCGGTGCTGCGTCTCGGGCAGGATGACCAGCCCGGCCGCGGCGGTGGCCGCGACGACGAGAGCCGCAGGCGGCAGGATGCGACGGGCCAGCCGGGCGAGATAGCGGCCGACGTCGACGGGTCCCCCTCGGGAGGCGGATTCGCGCAGGAGCATCCCCGTGAACAGGAAGCCGGTGATCGCCAGGAAGATGTCGATCCCGCCGGAGACCCGGCCGTCGCCGAAGAGGTGGAAGAGCACGACGCCGAGTATCGACAGGCCGCGGACGCCGTGCAGCTCCGGGCGGTATCGGCTGGGCGGCAGCCCCTGCGCGAGCGGGCTGTCCGACGAGCGCGAGGGGGCCGGCTCCGGAGCGTCGCCGGACGGATGCTCGGCTCTCCGGGGCGACGGGTGCTGCGCAGGAGGAATCACGGGCCGTCATCCTATCCGGAGAGGGTCGCAGCGCCGCGGCGGCACCCCGTCGACGCGCCGGAACGGCGAGGGCTGGACGGCGGCGGCTGGACGGCGGCGGAGAATTCCCCGGGAGGACGGAGGAGAGGGCGTGTCGCTGTACATTGGTGTCTGACGAGACCGCTGCACTGGGGACGTCCGATGCAGCGACCGCGATCGGGCCCACCTCCGACGAGCAGGATCCCAGGAGCCGATGAGCACATTCGACCAGTCGCCGGCGTCGCCGGCCGCCGTCCCGACGGCCGCCCGTCAGGCGGCCGCCGGGCCGACCGCATCGGGGAGCCCCGGAGCCTCGCACTTCCAGCCGGAGATCCAGGGACTGCGTGCACTGGCGGTGCTGCTGGTGGTCGTCTACCACTTCTGGCCGGACCATCTCCCCGGCGGCTACGTCGGAGTCGACGTCTTCTTCGTCATCTCCGGCTATCTGATCACCGCGCACCTGTTCAAGGAGGCGGTGAGCACCGGGACGGTGCGCCTGGGACGATTCTGGGCTCGTCGCATCCGACGACTCCTGCCGGCGAGCCTGCTGGTGCTGCTGGTCACCGCCCTCGGGGTGGTGGCGTTCATGCCCAGCACAGTCTGGGAGAACACCCAGCGGCAGATCACCGCCTCGGCGCTGTACGTGCAGAACTGGCTGCTGGCCGCGGACTCGGTGGAGTATTCGCGGATGGACGACAGCGCGACGGCGGTGCAGCACTTCTGGTCGCTCTCGGTGGAGGAGCAGTTCTACGTCCTCTGGCCGCTGCTGCTGGTGCTCGTGCTGGCCCTGGTCGGCGCCGACCGTCTGCAGAGCGCCCCGCGGGTGCGCCTGGTCTTCGTCGGCGTCATCGGTGCGCTGGGGCTCACCTCGCTGGCGGCCTCGATCGTCGTCACCGCCGCCGAGCCGGCCCAGGCCTATTTCGTCACCCACACCCGCATCTGGGAGTTCGCCCTGGGCGGGCTGCTGGCCCTGATCATGGGCACTGATCAGGTCACCGGCCGGCTGGGGAATCTGCTCGGCTGGACCGGGCTGGCGATGATCTTCGCCGCGGCCTGGTTCTACTCCGACGCCACGGCCTTCCCGGGAGTCGCGGCGCTGCTGCCCACCGTCGGCGCGGCGCTGCTGATGGCCTGCGGCGGGAAGGTCGGCCCGGCCGGCGTGCACCGGTGGTTCTCCCTGCGCCCGGCCGTCGCGGTGGGGGACTGGTCCTATGCGATCTATCTGTGGCACTGGCCGGTGGTCGTGATCGCTCCGATGGTGACCGAGGCCGCCGAGTCCTGGCCGGCGAAGGTGCTGCTGATCCTCGGCATCATCGCGCTCTCGGCACTGAGCACGCGCTTCGTGGAGACGCCCATCCGCCGGGCGACGGTGCTGCGGCCGACCTGGCGGAGCCTCGTGGGAGCGGCGGTCGGCATGGCGGTGGTCATCGTCGGCACGATGGGTGCGGTGGCCGCCATGGAGCGCACGACGGTCAGCACCGGCGACCTCGCCGCCGATGATCCCTGCTACGGCTACGAGGCCCTGGCCGACGCCGACCGCTGCCCGGGCCCGGTCGAGGGGGACGGCACGCTGGACCCGACGCCGTCGGAGGTCGTCGCGCAGAACGACGATCCCGAGTACCCCGGCTGCCAGGCCGACGGCGAGGCCGAGGGCGTGCACGAATGCTGGCTCGGTGCGGAGAAGTCCTCGGCCGACGGGACGATCGCCGTCTTCGGCGACTCGCATGCGTCGATGTGGCTGCCCGCCTGGGACGCCTACGCCCAGGAGCACGACAAGCGGCTGCTCGTGCTGACCCGCTCGGGCTGCACGCCGCGACTTTCGGCCGTCGACGAGGGCAGCGACGAGTGCGAGCAGGCCAATGAGGAGATCGTCGACCAGGTTCGCGACGACGAGAGCATCGGGACGGTGATCATCGCCGCCAGCCAGGTGCACGGCAGCTTCGGCGCGCCGGACCGCGAAATCGACCTGCCGCCGCATGAGGAGGAGCTCGGCGACGTCGGCCGGGCGATGCTCGCCCCGGTCGAGATCTGGCTCGAGGCGGGCAAGGAGGTCGTCGTCATGGGCCAGGTCCCGCGCATGCACGAGGGCGACGAGGACAGCTCGCTGCCGGACTGCGTGGCCCGGAACGAGGACGACCTCTCGGCCTGCCGGATGGGGATCGAGAAGACGCGGGTCGAGGAACGGTGGCTGGACCGCTCCCGGACGATCTTCTCGGACGAGGACGGCTACCACTTCCTGCCCACCGAGGACCTGCTCTGCGACGAGGAGACCTGCTACGCGGTCATCGGCGGCTCGATCACCTACCGCGACGACAGCCACGTCTCGCGGAACTACGTCGCCGCCGTCAGCGACGAGCTGGGCCGTCGTCTCCAGCAGGCGCTCCAGGATTGACGTCGCCGTCGACCCGCTCCTCGGCGAGGTCTGCGGAGGGGCGCGTCTCGTCCGTCTCGTCCGCCTCCGACTCGGCGTCCTCGGCCGCGTCCTCGGCCGCGTGCTCGGCCGCCCCGTCGGTCGGGCGGATCAGGTCCCGGTCCTCGACCTGCGGCGGCGTGTACGGCACCTCGGCGTCGGCGCGGCGGCGCGGCCAGGTGGAGGGATCCTCCGGGCCCCGGCCCCCCTCGACGGCGTCGTACCACCAGGTGTACTCGTGCTCGCCGAACAGCGTGCCGAGCGGGCGGCCGCGGGCGATGTCGCGCTCCAGACGCGTCTCGGCGTCGACCCAGGCCGCGCCCATCGCGAGATCGTGGTCCTGTCGATACATCTGCAGGCCGCCGGGAGCCGGCGTCAGCTCGCCCAGCACCGGGCCGCGGGCGGTGGTGTAGAGATCGACGCGGACGAACGGCAGCCCGACCGTGACGGAGAGCCGGCGGGCTGCCTCCAGGAGCTCGTCCCAGGGCTCCGGGCGGGGCATCTCGGAGCTGAGCTTCACCCGCGGCAGCACCCGGCCGAGGCTCTCGCCGTCGGCGTCGAAGTACCGTCGGGTGAAGGTGTCCCGCTCGCCGGCCTCGACGCCGTCGGTCTGCATGACCAGCACCTGCAGGATCTCGCCGTAGCAGGTGTAGACCTTGATGTCCGCCGGCAGCGTGCCGCCGGTCTCGGAGTCGAGGAACTCCTCGGCGAAATAGGGGCCCGACCCTCCCTCGTCCAGACGCCGGCGGATCTGCGGGGTCAGCTCGCCGCCGACCAGGGTCTCCGAGCCGTCCAGCGTCCGCCAGCCGGTCGCCGTGCGTTCCAGCGGGACGACCGCCCGTCCGCTGTGCCCGCGATCGGCCTTCAGGACGAGTCGATCGGCCTCGAGGCCGTCCAGATGGATGTCGTCCACCGACCGCCAGGCCGCGTGGACGACGGGCACGGCGACTCCGTGGCTCTCCGCCAGGGCGTAGTTCCGCAGCTTGACGGTCAGCTGGGCCTGGATGCTGGTGTCGTGCCAGCTGCGATCGCGGCTGAGCCGCTGTGCGGCGAGCTGGCCGGAGAGCTTGGCGCGGAACGAGGAGGTGCGCAGCCGCCGCTCGAGATCTCTGCGCCGCTCGTCAGCCTGCTCCAGAGCGTGCTGTCGTCGTTCGACCTCCTGACGTTCACCGTCCAGGGCTCTGCGGGCCCTCCGGGCCTTCCGCCGCTCGGCCTCGGACTCCTCATCGCGTCGGGCGAGCTCCTGACGGGACGCGTCGCGGACCCGGACGATCTCGTCCTGCAGATGGTTCAACCGGATCTCGACGACGTCGGATCGGCGTCGAGCACGCTGGAGATCCGTCTCCAGGGTGCTGATCCGACGGCCGCGCCGGGCCAGGCGCGGGATCCGGCGACGCACGGCATCCGGTATGCGGGACATGAGGCTCCTCGAATCGACGTCAGAGCCATCATAATCCCCGCCGCGACATGCCGAGGACGGCGACGCCTCAGCGGCGGCGGCTCCGTCGGCTCCGTCGGCTCCGCCGGCGGGCGGCGCGCAGGTCGCTGAAGAAGTCCAGCGCGCGCCGGTGCCGCCAGCGATGCTCGCCGTAGCACGCCAGCAGCGCGGCCAGGTTCTCGGCGGCCGGCAGCCACTCCTCGTCGGCGACGCGGCGCAGCTTGGGCAGATGCCAGCTGACCAGGAAGCTCTCCAGGCGTCGCTCCTTATAGGCCTCGAGCAGCCCGACCTCGCGCAGCCAGTCCGCCCGGGCACGATCCAGCGGCAGGTACTTCGCGAAGTAGCCCGGGTTCAGCGTGTTGACCGTGGAGTTGCTGACTGCCGTGTAATAGGTGTGAGCAGAGACGTTCATGATGCGTATGCGGCGGGCATAGTGGACCATCTGCTGGAAGAAGTACGAGTCCTGCCCGACCGCGCCCACCGGCTGGCTGATCCCCAGGGACTGCAGCCACGCGGTCCGAGCCACCAGGGTCTGGATGCCCATGGGTCGGAAGTCGAGCATCTGAAGCGCACCCTCGGGCATCTCGATCGTGCCGTCGGCACGCCGGTGCGCGGCGAAGATCTGCTCCATGACGCGCACATACGGCAGCACGGTGCGGGTGCGCGCCCACTGGGTCATGGTGCCCAGCACGAAGTCGACGTCGTCGTGGCCCTCCAGATCGCTCAGCAGCCGGGCGTAGCCGTCCTCGACGGCCTCGTTGTCCGGATCCAGATAGGTGACGAACTCCGTCGCGGCCAGCCCGAGCCCGGTGTTCCGCGGCCGGGAGGCCGACCCCGACCCTCCGGCGCCATGGTGGAAGGCGGTGACGTTCTCATAGGCGGCGGCCAGCTCCTCGACGGTGTCGAGGGTGACCGGATCGGTGGAGCCGTCGGAGACCAGCAGCACGTGCATGCGGGAGAAGACCGAGGAGCGGCGCAGCGAGGCGAAGGCCTTGTGCCGCAGATGCTCGCCGTTGTCGTAGACCGGCACGATCACCGTCAGACGCAGCCGGTGCCGGGCGGCGGTCTCGGCGACCTCGCGGCGGAGACGGTGGACGTCGTCTCCGAGGCGCAGCCGCCCCGCCCCGCGGCGCGGCGAGGACGTCTCGCGGTCCCGGACGCCCTCGGCGTCGCCGACATGGACGCGGCGCTCGGCGGCCAGGGCGAGCAGGCCCTCGTGGCTCGCCGCCGTCTCCGGAGGGCGGAGCCAGGCGGTGAGATCCAGCGCGTCGACGCCGTCGCGGTGCCGGTGCGCCTGCCCGGCGTCGACGGTCTTGGTGGTCGTCGGCGCCGACTGGTGACGCAGCGCGGCGAGGTGCTCGTCGACGTAGGTCGGCGCATAGTGGCGCCGGGCGGAGACGGGCAGCACCACGTCGTGGTCCGCCAGCCGCGCCGGCAGCTCGTGCCAGCCGACGACCGCCACCTCGCCGTGGGTCTGGGCGGCCAGCTCCTCGTGCAGCGTCTCGTCGGCGTCCGCGGCGACGGCGAGCACCCGCTCGGCGGCCGGCTCCTCGGCGAGGCCCAGCCGGTGGAGGACCAGGCCCAGCACATCGGCGGCATGGTGGTCGAGGAAGGCGCGTCGGACGCCGTCGGCGGAGGCGCGGGAGAGGTCCTCGGCGGTGAGCTGCTCGAGTCCGGCGGCGACGTCCTCCACCGAGTTCGCCAGGTGCACCTGCGGCAGGTGCGAGTTCACCCCCTGGTTGTAGGTCGAGAGCACCAGCGCGCCCGAGGCCATCAGCTGCAGCGTCCGCGGCGAGAACAGCGCCTGCGAGTCGGTGACCGGTTCGACCGAGACGCCGACGTCGGCGAGGCGGTCGAGCCGCTGGGCGCCGCGGCCGGTCAGCCACGGCGCCAGGTGGGGGCGGTGGCGCACCGGCAGGACGGGGCCGGCGGCAGGGTCCGGGCCGCGAGAGGAGCCGTCCGATGCGGCGAGCTGCTGGATGAGCAGCTGCGCGCCGGAGGCGAGCACGCCGTCGAGCAGCATGTCCCGGTCGGCGGCGACGGCGGGGTCCAG